>CAZNPC010000013.1:0-37560 GCA_964574765.1 uncultured Nitrospirales bacterium
AGTAAAGGCCGTAATGGCTGACGGGACAAAGGTATCTGTAGAAGCAGAATCTGTGGGCAAATCAACAACTAAATTATCCATAAGAGTGGGTTATATAGGCGACGAAAATTTGTCCCTGCGTATTCGGGATGCCATAAAGAAACACTTATAGTTTCTTTATCCTCATAAAAGGATTTTTTCATGGCTGTCAGATGTTCCACCTGTAAAAGTGAATATGATGTAACATTGTTCGAGTTTGGAAGCAAGGTTAAATGCGACTGCGGCAGGATAATCAGCCTTGAGCACAGAGAAACATTCGACGGCCTGTCAACAACAGCAAATAAAGTTATGTCCGCGTTTCCGGAATACACCCTGGAAAACGACAGCATCCTGGAAATAAAACGGATGGCAGACAAAATCGCTTTCCTGATAGTCAGCACCGATTATTCTGACATAGACATACAGATGGAAAAGAATAAATTTACGCAAAGGATAAGCGAACTTTTCCCGGATAAAGTTCATCTTTACGATCTTATATATGAGCCGAGATTCACAAGACTCAAAGAACAATTCAGGCAGGATTAATTCCTGCCCCGCAGTTCTAGTTCTTTAGAACTATGCGGGGAGTTGAACTATTTTTTTGTAGGAGACCATGGCACGCTTAACATTTAAAGTCGGACATGTTTACTGTTATGACTGCGTAAAAGCCATAGGAAAATTTATCGGTAAAATGAAAGGTGTCCATTCCGTCGATGTGAAGAACAATGACAGTGCTATTATCGAATACGACCCCTCACAGCTGGAATTTGATGAGAAAAAATTCAAACAAATCGTAATGGACAGCATGGACAGGCTGGGTTTCAGGTTTGAGCTAATAAACGAATAGACTTTTAGGGTTAAATACCATGAAAACTCGGGGGCAGAACATGGCGCGGCTTTTGAATAAGATACATAATTAAACAGAAGAAAGAATTTTCTTTTCGGACATACAATTTGACAAAGACTTTTTCAAAGAAATATAATCTAACAAATTTCTAGAGGAGGAAGATAATATGTCTAATGACGTTACTAGTGTCGCTCTCGATTCCTGGGACAAAGAGGTTCTTCAGTCACCTGATCTTGTTATGGTTGATTTCTGGGCAGCATGGTGTGGCCCGTGCAAGATGGTTGCTCCTATAGTTGAAGAATTATCAAAAGAATATGAAGGTAAAGCAAAATTCGTTAAATTGAACACTGACGAAAACCCCGACCTGGCGAGCCGCTATAAAATACGCGGAATACCGACGCTTATGTTTTTTAAAGGCGGGCAGATAGTAGAGCAGATCGTTGGAGTAGTGCCCAAGGATCAGCTTAAAACCAAGATTGACTCTCTCTTGTGATAAATGCTTTTTGATATTGTAATCATTGGCGGTGGTCCTGCCGGTCTTACTGCAGGCCTTTATGCTACAAGAGCCAGGCTCAAATGCCTCCTTATTGAAAAGGGACTTTTAGGCGGGCAGGTTGCGACCACAGAGCTTATCGAGAACTACCCCGGGTTTGAACAGGGGATTACCGGCGCGGACCTTTCCTCAAAGATGGAAGAACAGGCCAAAAAATTCGGCCTTGAAACAATTCAGGCCTATGTAGAGAGTATCTCCTCCCGGGATAAAATAAAGAAAATTACCCTTGAAGGGGGGGAAGAATACGAAACCAGAAGTATTATTCTGTGCACAGGTGCCAAACCAACGCGTCTGGGTGTAAAAGGAGAAGGCAAATTCAGGGGAAAAGGCGTATCGTACTGCGCTACCTGTGACGGTGCTTTTTTTAAAGGAGAAACTGTCGCAGTCATTGGAGGAGGTAATTCCGCGGTTGAAGAGGCTGTTTTTCTGACCAAATTCGCTGATAAGGTTTATGTGATTCACAGAAGAGACAAGCTCAGGGCAGACAAGATAGCCCAGGAGCGCGCCTTTTCAAATAATAGGGTAGAGTTCAAATTGGACACAGTTGTCGAGGAAATCACCGGAGAAAATGACGTTAAAGGCTTACACTTAAATAATGTGAAAACTCAGGAAAAATCCATACTCGACGTGACAGGCGTTTTCATATATATAGGCTATAACCCGAACACAGGTTTTCTGAAAGATTTAGTCGAACTTGACGAAAACAATTATATAATTGCTGACTTTGACATGGCAACATCAGTACCCGGTATTTTCGCGGCAGGAGATGTAGTATCAGGGTCTGTCAAACAGATATCCGTTGCTGTCGGTCAGGGCACTACTGCCGCAATATCAGCGGGTAAATATATTGAGGAAAACTTCTCGTAAGAAACACAGATCAACGCAGATAAAGACATACAGAAACATCTGTGATCATCTGTAGTCAGTGTTTCAGTGCTAATCTGCGTTATTTAACCCATGTTTAACTCGTTATCAGAAAAATTAGAAGGCATTTTCAAGAAACTAAAAGGCCGTGGTTTCTTAAAGGAAGAAGACATCGTATCTGCCCTTAAAGAGATCAAAATGGCCCTTTTGGAAGCAGACGTCAACTTTAAGGTTGTAAAGGACTTTACAGAGAGAGTCCGGGTAAAAGCCGTTGGAAAAGAAGTTCTTGACAGTATTACTCCCGGACAGCAGGTTGTTAAGATAGTCAATGACGAACTTTGCAGCCTTATGGGCGGCGGTCACAGCAAGATCAGGCTGTCAGCCAACCCACCGACCGTGCTGATGCTTGTCGGCCTTCACGGGTCCGGCAAGACCACAACAGCGGCAAAACTTGCAAAAAAATTCAAAAAAGACGGAAGAAGGCCGATGCTCGCGGCTCTTGACACTGCCAGACCAGCCGCCATTGACCAGCTTGTGTCTCTAGGCTCGCAGATAGATGTTCCGGTTTATGTGTCCAAGCCCGGAGATGACCCCCCGGGTATTTGTCCTGCTGCCATTAAAAAGGCCGAATCCGAAGGCAGGGATGTGCTGATACTGGATACTGCGGGCAGATTGCACATAGATGACCGGTTAATGGATGAGCTTGAGAACATCAAGGCAAAGGCAAAACCAGAGGAAATCCTGCTTGTCGCTGACGCCATGACAGGACAGGACGCGGTAAATATCGCTAAGACGTTCAATGAAAAGCTTGATATTAGCGGAATTATTCTGACCAAGATGGACGGTGACGCCAGAGGCGGCGCTGCCCTATCCATGGTCTCCGTTACCGGCAAGCCTGTCAAGTTCATAGGAGTTGGAGAAAAAATAGATTTTCTCGAACCTTTTCATCCCGACAGGATGGCCTCAAGGATCCTGGGCATGGGTGATGTTGTCGGTCTGGTGGAAAAAGCCCAGGACGCTGTAGATCTGGAAGAGGCCCTTAACTTGCAGAAAGGCCTGAAGGGAGGCAGATTCACTTTTGAAGACCTCAGAAGTCAGATAACACAGATAAAGAAAATGGGCCCGATTGAGAATATTCTCGGCATGATCCCCGGCATGGGTAAACAGCTGAAGGGCATTAAAGTAGATGATAAACAATTCATAAAAATAGAGGCAATAATCAGTTCAATGACCAGGCAAGAAAGACTGAATTATGTTATAATGAACGGCAGTCGTAAAAAAAGGATAGCCGCCGGAAGCGGCACAACAGTGCCTGACGTAAACCGGCTGATAAAACAGCATCTTGAGATGAAAAAAATGCTCAAGAAATTCAAAAACGGAAAATCCAGGTTCGGAAATATTTTCAGGTAGGAGGAGAGAGATTTGGTTAAACTTAGGCTTACACGGAAAGGCGCCAAGAAAAAACCCTTTTATAGAGTGATCGCCGCAGATTCAAGGAAAAGAAGAGACGGTCCTTTTTTAGAGATCCTTGGTACTTATGACCCATTAAAAGATCCATCGGAAATTAAGATAGACACAGAGCGGGCGAAATACTGGCTCAGTCATGGAGCACAGCCAACTACCACTGTTAAGAAGCTCTTGAAAATCGCGGGTCTGTAAGAAACCAGCCCCTGTTTCACTTGGAGGTAGAGATGAAAGAACTGATCGAGCACATGGCAAAAGCTTTGGTGGACAAGCCTGAAGATGTTGTGGTCAATGAAGTTGAAGGGGAAAGGACAACTGTTTATGAGCTTAGGGTAGAACAGAGCGACCTTGGCAAGGTAATCGGCAAACAGGGAAAAACAGCCAGGTCCATGAGGACTATTTTAAGCGCGGCAGGCACAAAACTCGGCAAACGGTGCGTGCTTGAGATATTAGAGTAACAATAGTCGGTAGCCAGTAGCTGGTAATCTGTAGCCTAATATCAAAAAACCACTACGAATTATCCTGTGTGCTATCTGCGTTAAATTAATAATGAAATGTGATGTCCTGACGCTCTTCCCTGAAGTAATTAACGCTTATCTCAATGAGAGCATTTTAAAAAGGGCTCAGGAAAACAACATCCTTGAGGTAAAAACATACAATTTCAGGGATTTTGAGGAGGGCAGACATAAGTCTGTTGATGATGCTCCTTATGGAGGAGGTCCGGGAATGGTCATTAAGCCCGAACCCCTGTTTAAGGCAATTGACTTTATCAGGCAGGATGGTGAGCAGAGACGAATAATTCTCTTAAGCCCCCAAGGTAAACCGTTTGATCAGTCAACAGCAAAAGAATTCTCAAAAGAGAAAAAAAGACTTGTATTTATCTGCGGGCGTTACGAAGGAATAGACGAGAGAGTCAGGATTTCCCTCGTGGATGAAGAAATTTCCATAGGGGATTACGTTTTGACTGGCGGAGAACTGGCCGCTCTTGCTATAATTGATGCCTCAGCAAGACTTGTCAAAGGAGCTGTCGGAGATGAACGGTCTGTTGAGGAGGAGTCTTTTTCATGGGGACTGCTTGATTATCCCCATTATACAAGGCCCAGGGAGTTCAGGGGATTGACTGTCCCGGAGGTTCTTGTATCAGGAAACCATAAAGAAATATGGCGATGGAGGAGAAAACAGGCATTAAAACAAACTATTGAGAAAAGGCCTGACCTTTTTGATAAAATAACACTTTCTGAATTTGATAAAAAGCTTTTAGAGGAGGAAGATAAATGAATGCCGTAAAAGTATTGGAAGACAGCTTTAAAAAAGAGATACCGCCTTTTAATGTGGGTGATACTATCAAAGTAAGCATGAAGATCAGAGAAGGCGAGAAAGAAAGAATCCAGGTATATGAAGGCGTTGTAATAGCCAGAAGGGGCGGTTCAGTCCGTGAGACTTTCACAGTAAGAAAGATATCTTACGGTATTGGTGTGGAACGAATCTTCCCGATTAATTCACCCCTCATTCATAAAATTGAGGTAGTAAAACAAGGCGCCGTAAGAAGGGCCAAGCTCTATTATCTAAGAGGCAGAAAAGGCAAGGCAGCAAAGATAAAAGAAAAGGGTTTGCTAAAGTCCAGGAAATAGTTGATACAGACAATGCAAAATGCAAAATTAGCAATTGAAAATTAGTAGTTGGACTAAGGAGCAACAAATTCTGAAACCCGCTTAAAGCTCTTCCTGTGGATCGAACACGGCCCATGCCGGCGTATAAGTTCCATATGCTCCCGAGTAGAATAACCTTTGTGACCCTTGAAGTTATACTGTGGATATTGTTCATGATAGCTGACCATCATATTGTCTCTAACTGTTTTCGCGATAATAGACGCGGCCGCGATAGAGGCACTACTTGATTCACCGCGTATTATTGATCTCTGAGGGATACTCAGGCCGGGCAGGGTCACAGCGTCAATAAGTAAAATGTCCGGCTCTGTCAGCAGGTCCCTGACCGCTGTCTCCATGGCCAGCTTTGCAGAAACAAGAATATTCGTTCTGTCGATGATATCCTCATATACAACCCCTATACCGATACTGCTGGCACTGCCTGCGATCTCCCAGAACAGTTTCAGACGTTTATTTTCAGGCACCTTTTTTGAATCTTTGAGGCCGTCGATGTAACAGTCGGGTTGGAGTATTACAGCTGCCGCAACGACCGGGCCTGCCAGAGGGCCTCTGCCTGCTTCATCAATGCCAGCCGCTACAGGGTAGTCGTTTCTGACCACCTCATCAAAATGAAAGATCGAGTTTGTATCCCCAGAGGGCTTCATTGTGAAGATATTAACAGATTTTTATAGGAAAATAAATTAGAAATGGGAAGTGAGAAGTAAGAATCTAGTTTGTCTATCAGGTGTAATTAATTTGCGATGCTGCCTTGTGCATCAGGCAATTCACAGTGATTAGTACGAACTGCGGAACTTCGGCACTAAGAAAGACGATATTACTCAGGGTCTTCTATAGCTTTCTGGGCTTCCAAAACTCTTTGTTTGTTATAATCCTTAAGATGTTCTATTAGTTCATCGTGTTTGATAATGCCGGCTTTTACAAGTGACTCTCCGAAAAAGATATACTGATCATCATGTTCTTTAAGGAGTTCATTGACCTGGGTTTGAAGCAGAAATTTTTCCCTGACGGCAATCACGCCGAATTTTTCATAGGACTCTTCCTGTACTATCAAGGTTTTTTCGATCTCCAGGTCTGTTAGCCATCCTCTTCTTTTGGCAAGCTGACCTATCTTGAGATTAGTCTCCTTCTGGAGAATACGGGCCTTAAAGATATCTTCCCTGTTAACAACGCCTTTACTTAAAAGGAATTGCCCAAATAGTACATGAGGTTTGGTAGTAGCCATAATATGTCCATATATTTTATCAAAATAGACATTATATGTAAATTATGTTAATATTGCTTTTTCCAAAGCAAGTATGATATAAACATATACTCTTTGTTCTTATAATTTATAAGGACTGAATTCCCCTTTGTTAACGGAGATATCGGGGAAAACTAATCCATAAGGAGATAAAGATGAATTATTACGAAAACCTCTTGGTTCTTGACTCCAGCCTAGATGAAAAAGCCCTGGATGACGCGGTTGATCGAGTTAAGAATGTAATCCTCAAAAAAGGCGGAGAAATCCTTAAAGCAGAGAACTGGGGACTGAATAAATTAGCCTACGTTCTGAAAAAACATAAAAAGGGCGTCTACATGCTTCTGGTCTTTAAAGCACCGCCTGCCACGATTGCCGATCTTGAAAAATTTTTCAAGGTCCTTGATCCGCTCATAAAATTTCTTATCATCAAATTAACAAAAAAACAGATAGAAGCGGTTGAAACCTCCATAACAGAAGCTGAAAATAAAAAAGCTGTTGCAGAGGCAGAGAGTAAGAAAACCGAGACTGCCCCGGCAGTAGAGGAGAATTAGGATGTACAACAAAATAATTCTGATAGGAAACCTAACAAAAGATCCTGAGGTCAGATATACACCGCAGGGGACATCTGTAGCCAATTTCAGGCTCGCTGTTAACCACACGTTCAAGCAGGGTGATGAAGTTAAGAAAGAAGCCACGTTTATAGACATTGTTGTTTTCGGAAAACAGGCTGATAATTGCGGTCAATACCTGAACAAGGGCAGCAGTGCACTCGTAGAGGGCCGGCTGCAGGAACGACGCTGGGAAACAGAAGATGGAAAGCCGAGGAGTAAGTTCGAAGTGGTCGCGCAGACCGTGCGTTTTCTTCCAAAGAGAGCTGACGCAAGTGCAGCGTCCGGCAGTGCTCCCACTCCGGACGAAACAACCGATATCGAACCGTTCTAACCATAGATACAATTAAGCATAATTCATTAATTAGCCAGGAGGAAACTTGAGAGGACAAAGACCACCATACAGAAAATTTCAGGCACGCAGGTTCTGCAAATTTTGCGCTGACAAGACAGTTTTTATTGATTATAAGAATATACGGGTGTTAAAAAGCTATCTTACTGAAAAAGGCAAAATTACAGCAAGTAGAATGACCAACACCTGTGCAAAACACCAGAGAGAACTGACAACGGCCATTAAAAGGGCAAGGAATATAGCTCTTCTGCCGTTCGTGGAAAAATAATGAAAATCCCGAAAACGTGGGTATCCATACTTGCAAAAGGTATCGTTGAGGGGTTATTCGAAAAAAAGCTGATAGATCTGAAAGTTTCAAAAGATAAAGTTATCAGTTCAACTGACAGTTTAATACTGGACGAACTCATGGTAGAAGACCGGTTGAACAAAGAAGTCAGAGACCTGCTGCAACAGTTTGATTCCCAGATAGAAAAGGGTCAGCTTGATTTTCATAAACTTTTTGATCTCACGAAAAGAAAACTTATCAAGGAACGGAATATTATATTATGAAGCTCTCTGACGATAAAACAACTCACCTCACTCATGTCCTGCTAAAGGGACTTCTGGATAAGAATATAATTTCCCCGTTAGCTGAAGAAGGCGAAATAAGACATGAAATAAGGCGTATTATCACTAAGGAGTTAAATATCGCCGGAGAAATAGATAGCTCTATCAGGAACAAATTACAGTCTTATTCAAGAAACATTCCAGAAGGAAGCCCTGAATGGGAGGTCCTTTATCAGAAATTTTTTCAGGAAGAGACAGCTAAAAAAGGCAGATCTTAAAGGAATCGTTTTCCCTTCTCTTGTTGTATTCCTGTACACTCTATTTGTTTTACCTCTTGGAATCAACTCATACCGGCCCAGTTTCGTTTCAACAAAACCGGCGCTCGCTCTATGGTTTGTAATCTCCGTATTAATATTTATCGCGGGGCTCTACCGTTTTCTGGTCGCAAAAACCAACCGTTCTCAATGGAAAAGCCTTGAATTTCTGCTGCCGCTTCTGGTCATATCTGAAAGTTTTATCCAGTTTTTCGGAAAGCCGTTCTTTCATCTTATTTATATCCCCTTAATTATTATAATCGTCGGGTTTTTCCCTTTCAGGATTGTATTAAGCTGTCTGCTCGGAATCCTGGTCCTCGGCATTCCATTGTGGTGGATGGGCGGTCATCCCGCGCAGGGGAAGTTCGTGGACCCTTCACTGCTGATCGACCCTGAGCTTGTTACATGGATATTTTTCTCAATTGCGGTTTCCGCGGCCCTCACGTACTATTTCTTTTTCAGAAAATCAAGAATTTCACAAAAAGCATTAAAAGACCTCGAAGACCTGAAAACCAGTGCCTTAGACCTTGATGCTCCTACTGAAAGCTCCCTTTTTGATGAGGACAGGTTCTCTCACCTTGTGAAATCCATTCTGGAGACTCAGGGAGAATTAAACTCGATCCTCAATCTTGCGAAAAAGACCACCGGATCGGATTCCGCCACATTATTCATACTTGAGGGAGATAGCCTTGTTCAAAAAGCATCTACTGAAGATATCGATTCTGAACCGACTTATGCTGAAAAAGGATATTTGGAAGGGATAATAAAAGAAAAAAAGCCTGTTATCCACGCCAAACTCAAAGGCAGTTTGTTCGGCATCCGTCACTCTCACTCTGACAGAACAGGATCTTTTCTGTGCGTACCTGTGCTTGAGGGTGATGTTCCTCTGGGAGCCGTTGTAGTTGACAGCAGCAGTCCGGATGCCTTCGGGGAGAGAGAAAAAGACATTATCAGCGAATTCGCGCGCCAGGCAAAGCAGAGATTGAACAGGGCAAGAAAATATATTGAGATAGAACGTTTCACAAAAGGGTTCAGAGCTCTCCATGAGGCAAGCCGGACTCTCAGCACCTCTTTAAAGATTGAAGAAATAGCCGAAGGGTTTGTTGAACTCGTATCAGGCATGGTGACTTCCTCTGCCGTCGGTTTCTTTCTCGTTGACAAAGGAAAGCTAAGGATAATTGCGAGAAAAGGGTTTGAGCCTGAAAAAGAATCTTTCTACACAAAAGGCACTTTTTTTGACTTCATAGTAAAAAACAACCAGATCATGCATCTCTCCCGCCTTGACAAAAAAGAAGGTGTTTTTCCTTTTAAAGTTAGTGAGACCCAGACGTTTCTGGGTATCCCGGTAGTCCCTGAAAATGACCTGTTTGGTGTCCTCGCCGTGACTTCGCGGGAGCCGGACGCTATCAGTTCCTTTCAGATCCACTTCATGGAAGCGGTCGTTGCCCAGGCAGCCATGTGTATAAATAACGCCCAACTGCACAATGAGGTTGAAAAACTCGCTGTAACAGACGGACTGACAAGCCTATACAATCATAAGCACTTCCAGGAAAGACTCAACGAGGAGTTCAGTAGAATGGAGAGGATCCCTCAAACACTGTCGTTGATGCTTATAGATATTGATCATTTTAAAAAGATAAATGACACCTACGGCCATCCGGTTGGAGACAGTGTGCTTAAAAATATCGCGGCTATCCTAAAAAAAACCCTGAGGGGAATTGACATTATTGCCAGATACGGCGGAGAGGAATTTGCCGCTGTTCTAATGGGCACCGGGAACGCGGGAGCCAGGAAAATGGCTGAAAGGCTCAGAACTACAGTTATGAACACTCCTTTTTTTATCAATGATCACAAAATTTCTATAACCATGAGTATAGGCATTTCGGTTTATCCAAATGATGCCGGAACCAAAACCGAGCTTATCGACAAGGCGGATAAGTGCCTGTACTACGCAAAAGAAAACGGCCGGAATCAGGTATGTGAATGGAAAAATATCAATTAACGACAGAAAGGAACATAGTTCAAGGCGGTGAATAAACAGGACAACTACCTCCTGTTTATTGACTTATTTAAGGAGTCGGACCTACGTTCTGTATAAAGGAATGTCGTATTATAACTTTTGATATAGTCTTGATCTGAACACGATTAACGTTTAGCAATTAAAAGTTAAGAGTGTAGAGTTGAGAATTAATAATTGTTAATTTTGCCCGTCTCGCCGAGGTCTGTAAAGGCGGACATTTTTAATTATTTATTATGAACTATGAGCTTTCATACCGGAGGTTATTATGGAACTTAAAATAAATAAAGGCATTTTATCAATAACCGAGGGAGATATAACAAAACAGGACACAGAGGCTGTTGTAAATGCCGCCAACAAAAGCCTGCTCGGCGGCGGCGGCGTTGACGGAGCGATTCACAGGGCCGGAGGGCCTCGCATTCTTGAGGAATGCAGAAAAATCAGCGGCTGTGAAACCGGTGATGCGGTTATAACGACAGGAGGGAACCTGAAGGCAAAATACGTAATACATACAGTAGGCCCGGTCTATAGGGATGGAATGCATAATGAACCGGAACTTCTGAAAAACGCTTATACAAACAGCCTCAAACTGGCGTCGTCACACAGCATCAGGAGCATTGCGTTTCCTTCAATAAGCACCGGGGCATATCGTTACCCGCTGGAAGACGCTGCAAATATAGCTCTCAAGACGGCTGTGCATTGCCTGACACAATACTCCGGGATCGAACTGATCCGTTTTGTCTTATTCGGCCGGCAAGCTTATGAGGTATATGAGAAGGCATTAAAGACGGTTAAGCAATAACAGTTCAAACCGTTCAAGCCGCTCAAGCAGCTTAAACCGTTCAAAGCAATTAAGAGTTAAGAATTGAGAATGGGAAAATTAGAAATAAGAAGTGGAAGTCTGGTTTGTCTATTTGGTCTAAGAACAGAGAGACTGCTTCTTTAGTTCCATAATCGACAATCTATTAGATTCTGTTTGATCAATTAGGTTATGACGTTTTCAGTTAATTCCCCGAGGTTTTCTTTTAAAGGAGTCGCATGGAACTTCATCATCAGTCTCCCCTGTTCTGTGCAGAGACAGGTCACACTATAAATTTAAAATACTATCTTGTACAGCACGTCAAATATGAAAAAGTGAGCGCCAAAGGGGGTATTATTGACAGAAAAGGCTGTTGAGAGATGTCTATCCGACACCTTATGAAAGAAACGTGATCAGTATTAAGCTTTTCTTATGACATGTAAAGCAAAAACATAATTTAAATAATCGTCGATTATAGACATTCTGAGACAGCCTTTTCTGTCAATATGTATTAGTTAAGTGTTACTGTTAACGATTAACAATTCACCATTAACGGTCTTTACGGCCATTACAATTAACGAATTACGCTAAACTATTGAATCGTTTCAAACTCACATCTGACTTCAAGCCAAAGGGTGACCAGCCAAAGGCAATTGACAGCCTGACCACGGGGCTAAAAGATAGCCTGCAGCACCAGGTACTCCTTGGAGTAACCGGGTCGGGCAAGACTTTTACCATTGCAAATGTTATAGCCAATATAAACAAGCCCGCGCTTGTCATCGCCCACAATAAAACCCTCGCGGCCCAGCTTTACGGAGAGTTCAAGGCCTTCTTCCCAGATAACGCAGTGGAATATTTTGTCAGCTTTTATGACTATTACCAGCCTGAGGCATACCTGCCGTCGTCAGATACCTATATTGAAAAAGACTCCATGATAAATGAAGATATCGACAGGCTAAGGCACTCGGCTACACGTGCCGTGCTTGAAAGGAGCGACACTATTGTTATTGCTTCTGTTTCATGCATCTACGGTATCGGCTCTCCTGAAGACTACCTCGGCATGCATTTGTTTATTGAAGAGGGTATGCACACGGAAAGAGACTCTTTTTTAAGAAAACTGGTTGACATGCTGTATGAACGAAGTGAAGACTTTAAAAGAGGTACATTCAGAGTCAGGGGTGATATTGTTGAAATATTCCCGTCTTTTTCAGGCGAAAGGGCAGTCAGAGTTGAATTCTTCGGTGATGACATTGACGGTGTATACGAATTTGACTCGTTAACCGGCAAGACTTTAAAGCACCTGTCAAGGTTCGCCCTCTATCCAAACAGCCACTGGATCACTCCAAGTTCAAGAATGGAAAAAGCCCTTCCCTCGATCAACAGCGAGCTGGAAGAAAGAACCGATTTTTTTCTTAACAGGGACATGCATCTCGAAGCTCAGAGGATCGAGCAAAAAACGCGCTTCGACCTGGAAATGCTGAAAGAATTCGGTTTCTGCCACGGCATAGAGAATTACTCCAGGCATCTTAGCGGAAGAGCGCCGGGAGAGCCGCCATTCTGCCTGATTGATTATTTCCCTGATGACTTTCTACTGATTGTCGATGAATCCCACGCAACCATACCGCAGATCGGCGGCATGTATCAGGGAGACCGCTCAAGAAAACAGACCCTTATTGATTACGGTTTCAGGCTTCCGTCAGCGCTCGATAACCGTCCGCTTAAGTTCAGTGAGTTTGAACAAAGGGTGCATCAGGCGATCTATATATCGGCAACTCCTTCGAAATATGAGATCGAAAAATCAGAGAGCAGGATAGTAGAGCAGATAGTAAGGCCTACCGGCCTAACAGACCCTTCTGTGGATATAAGGCCTGTAAAAGGCCAGCTCGATGACCTGCTGGGAGAGATCAGGGAAAGGGCTGATAAAGGAGAAAGAGTACTGGTAACCACCCTGACAAAAAAAATGGCAGAGGACATTACTGAATACTACATAGAGCTTGGGATAAAGGCGAGGTATCTGCATTCTGATATTGACACAATAGAAAGGGTTGAGATACTGAGGGATCTCAGGCTCGGAGAGTTTGATGTCCTCATCGGTATTAACCTGTTAAGAGAAGGGCTCGATCTTCCTGAAGTCTCACTTGTCGCCATCCTTGACGCTGACAAGGAAGGTTTCCTGCGCTCTGCCCGCTCCCTTATTCAGACCTCAGGCCGGGCTGCGAGGAATGTAAACGGAAAAGTTATTTTTTATGCTGATACAATCACAGGATCCATGCAGACAGCTATTGATGAATCAAACAGGCGGCGGAAGATCCAGCTGGAATATAACAGAAAGAATAAAATAACTCCCAAATCAATTATCAAAGATATAACTAACGTCCTCAGTTCAATATACGAGGCTGATTACTGGACAGTCCCGGCGGTTGCTGAAGAAAAGGCCGAATACAGAGATGAAGCAGGCATTAAACAGCTTGAAGATGAGATGAAACAGGCAGCTGATAAACTTGATTTTGAAAAAGCAGCTGAACTGAGGGACAGGATAAAAGCCATCAGGAACAAAATGATAGAGGTGGGGATTAAGAATTAAAAGTTAAGAGTTGAAAGTTTAGAATTAAGAATTGACAATCATATAGGAAAAAGTTAATTATATAAAGATTCTTGAATATGACAAACAGGAGGGTTTATGGCAAGATCTGACACCCGGATGCTGGAAAAGGGCGACTTTTTTCCTTCTCTGGTATTTGAGACATTGGACAACGGCTCAATCTCTTTCCCAAATGATTTAAACGGCAAATTCTGTGTTTTCCTTTTTTACCGCGGCTACTGGTGAGCATTTTGCCGTCAGCAGTTGCTTGACTTCGAAAGTAATATTGAAGAATTCAGGAAAAACGATATTCCGGTAATTGCGGTGTCCAGCGATACAAAGGAGCATGCCAGGTCATTTTCTGATGAACTTAAACTCTCTTACATGATTGGCTACGGGCTGAACGCCAAAGAGACATCAGAGGCAACAGGGTGTTATTACCATGAAGAGCGGGGGCATCTGCATGCAACCGGGTTTGTCATCGGCCCTCTTGGACGGGTAATGAGGTCATTGTACTGTAAAGAAACCAAAGACCGTTTAAAAGCACAAGACTGCCTTAAACTGATTGAAAGCCTGCGATAAAAAGGACCAGCCAGATTCAAATTCCCTGAAAAAAATAGGGCAGAGAATTTCATACAATTCTCTGCCCTAACATTTACGAAAAATTCTTAATTTAATCCCCTGCCGATTCTATGCCTCTGAAAATGCCAGATATCCCAGGAATATCATATTTACAAAAGGTAAAAGCATTAACAAACCCAACCACTTATTTTTTCCCAGATTTTCAGCTATACACATCCACAGATAAATAGCAATTAAGCCGCCAACAATCGGGATAAATAACAACAAAATCCACCACCATGGTTTGCCAGCAGAACCTACGACAGGCCAAATCTGAGCGATTGGTATCCATGCCAGCCATGCTGCAGGTACATCAAGTTTTTTGGCGATCTTATAAATACAAAATGCAAAAAATAGATAAAAAGCAAGCCCTAAAACATAGAAAAAGATCATAAAGCCGGCCATTGCAGCCCACATGCCGGTAGAAATTTCAGGCATCTCGTCCATAGGGAAAGCTTCTCCGTATCCGCCGGTAGACGGAAAGTCGAACTCAGCCGGGGGCGGTACAGGCTCTCCGTATCCGCCTGCTGATGGAAAGTCTGACGGTGTTGGAGGCGGTACAGGCTCTCCGTATCCGCCTGCTGCCGGTACAGACTCTTCAGTTGTGCCGGCAGGTATTTCAAGAACACCTTCAGCCATCTCTCCCTCAGCTTTTGCCTTGGAAAAGGCTTCCCTTAGCGCTGCTTCTTCTCCCATTGCGGCCTCATCTGCGGGCACGGTTTCAACAGGAGCAGTTATTTTTATCTCACCTGTCTCTGTCATGACAACTTCAACAGGCTGGTCATCTTCTTCAGGGATGTACGGACCAGGAGTAAAATCAGGATCTATAAAGTATGCCTCTTCAAAATGCCTGATCGCTTCATTATGCCTGCCGACCTTATAGAGCGAATAACCCAGGCGGTAATACGCCGTTGCTTCAGGTTTCTCATCAATATAGTTTTCAAAATATTCTATAGCCTCTTCAAACTTTCCGCTATTGTAATATTTAAGTCCTGTTTCATAATCAGAATCAGCATCCGCAAATGCTATGCCTGATAAAGCGGCAAACATAAAAAACACTGCACCTATTAAAACAATCCTTTTCATACGCACCTCCTGAAGTAGGCTTTTTGTTTTTATTATATTAATTATATGTCCTTTAATATATCACAATTCTAAAAAACTACCCCAATTATAGCAAATCCCGGTTCATAAGATTAAAAAAAATGGATTGATAGCATATTATATTTAGAAAATATGGTCCAATCCCGAACACTTAAGAGAATTTTACTAGAATTACACACTAAAAACAAGGGGTTATATACAGAACTTTGAATCATACATAAGTTATAATCTTCATATGGATATGAAAAATAAATTACAGCAGGTCCCCTGCTCTCCGGGAATATATGTCATGAAGGCCGCCAGGGACAGGGTCATTTATGTGGGCAAAGCAAAGAATCTGAGAAACAGACTGAGATCATATTTCCGGGCCTCTCCGTCCCTGGACGCGCGCAAATCAAAGATGCTGAAAGAGATCAGGGATTTTGATTATATAGTTACTGAAAATGAACTCGAGGCCCTCGTTCTTGAAGCCACATACATCAAAAAAACAAAACCGGCATACAACATTGTCCTGCGGGATGACAAAAGTTATCCTCTCCTTAAACTGACTGTAACGGAACAGTGGCCGAGACTTGAGGTTGTCAGGAGAATCACAAAAGACGATTCGCTTTATTTCGGCCCTTACGTCCCTTCCGGCAGTATGCGGGAAATTTTAAAATTTATAAGGCGCAATTTCCCTCTGCGGACCTGCAGAGACAGTCTTAAAAAACCCTTCAGACCATGCGTACAGTTCGAGATCGGAAGATGTCTTGGCCCATGCGACGGAGATCTCAGAGAACAAAAAGATAAAGACAGATACATCGAAGTAGTTAACGAAACAAAGCTCTTTCTCCGCGGCGTGAAAAAAGAACTACTGACAAAACTTCAGAAGAAAATGAAGGACCTTTCGGACGATCTTCAGTATGAAGAGGCCGCTGTCATAAGGGACAGGTTAGAAGCAATTAAAAAAGCATGGGAATCTCAGAGGGTCATATCCAGTGAACTCGGCGATCTTGACGTAATTGGCCTATACAGGGAAGAAGAGGACGCCGCTGTTTTTATGCTGTTCATAAGAAACGGCATGGTCATCGGCCAAAAGGACTTTTTCCTTCAAAAGCTCGGCGTAATTGATAACAGGGAACTGGCAGCGGAATTTATAGAGCGGTTCTACTCAAAAGAGATACCTGTGCCTCCGGTAGTTATCCTGCCGTTTAAGATAAGGCTTGAGACACAAAGACTCTGGCTCAGTGAAAAAAGAGGAAAAAGGGTCAGGCTCGGAATAGCCCGGTCAGGCCCTGAATCCGGCGTTTTAAAAATGGCCATGGACAATGCCTGTCACTCCTTTCTCAGGCATAAAGAAACAAAGACATCACCGTCAGCGAGGGATGCCCTTATCTCCCTGAAAAACCTTCTCAACCTTGATACCGCCCCTGCGAGGATAGAGGCAGTAGATGTATCTAACATATCCGGCACCGAGGCAGTCGGCGCTGTAATTGTATGGGAAGACGGTTCATTTATAAGAGACGATTACAGGCTTTACAGGATAAAAACCGTTAAAGGAAGCGATGATTTTGCTATGATAGGAGAAGTGGTCAGCAGGCATTTCAATAACCTTGACAAGAAGGCCGGAAAAATACCGGACGTATTGCTTATAGACGGCGGTAAGGGACAGTTAAGTTCCGCACTGAAGGCAGTGAAACCTTTTGCATTCCCTGTCAGGGTCGCTGCCATAGCAAAGGCAAAAGCCGGTCAGCCGGACAGGCTTTTTGTGCCGAAAAAATCAGACGCCATTGTGCCTGAACCGTTTGCGCCTTCAACGCACCTGCTTCAGAAGATCCGCGATGAAGTTCACAGGACTGCTGTGAACTATCATAAAAAACTGCGCGCCAAAAGAGTCCTGAAATCACCTCTGGAGGGGATCAGGGGAATAGGAAAGACAAGAAGGCTTTCACTTTTGAAGCATTTCAGCAGCATTGACGCGATAAGAAAGGCATCTGTCGATGAAATAGCCTCGGTAAAGGGACTGAACACAAAAACAGCAGAGGTGATAAAAAAATCTTTAGACACTACCAGGCGTCAGACGTAAACAGATATGGACAATACTGCCTGATACTGACAGAATTTTGATTTAAAAGGAGAGATATGGACATTTATATTTCAGGCTCAATGGCATATGACAGGATAATGGATTTCCCGGGCAAATTTGAGGACCACATTCTGCCGGACAAGATCCATGTACTTAACGTGTCTTTCACTGTTAACGGGATGACCGAAAAATTCGGAGGCACCGCCGGGAATATCGCGTTTTCTCTTCACCTCCTTGAAGAGAGATCGATTATTCTCGCTACGATAGGAAAGGACCATGACAGTTATCTGGGCTGGTTGACTACCAACAGCATTTCAGTTAACGGAATTAAGATAATTGATAAGGAGTTTACCGCCGGCGCCTATATAACAACAGACAAGGCCGATAACCAGATAACAGGGTTCAATCCAGGGTCGATGAAATATCCTTCTGAATACAATTTCGAATCTGTTGACCCTGATAATTCAATCGCCATAATCGCGCCAGGCAACCTGCAGGATATGATCGAATACGCAAAGGTATATAAAGCAAAGGGGGTTAAATGCATATGTGACCCGGGACAATCTCTTCCTTCATGGGAGAAAAAAGACCTGGTTGAATGGATAAAGGGCTCTATGATATTGATCTCCAACGACTATGAACTGGACCTGATAATGAATAAAACAGGGATGGACAAAAAGGCCCTTTTAGGGACAGCACAGATTATTATCACCACGCTTGGAGAAAAAGGCTCGGTGATAAGCACTGCTGACGGAGATACTACTGTGCCGGCGGCAGAGATCCGGAACATCCTTGACCCTACAGGAGCAGGAGACGCTTACAGGGCAGGACTGCTTAAAGGACTTGTAAACGGTAAAGATATTGAGACATCTGCAAAGATAGGAGCTGTTGCCGCAACTTATGCGATAGAGAACTACGGGACTCAGGAACACTATTACGATTATGAGAACTTCCTCAGACGTTACCGTTTGAATTTTGGGGAACTTAAATAAAAAAAGAAGATAAGAAGTTAAGAGGTTAAGAAGATGAGAAGTTGAGTCACGACTAACGCTTCACTATTCACACTTCACGAACTATGAACATAGAAAACCTCAGGACCATCGGAAAGAGACTGCGGCAGGAGATATCTCCTATTGCGGGTAAACTTCGCGAAAGCGCGCCGATCGGTAAAGGCGCAGGCGGAGACATAACTTATCCTATTGATAAAAAGGCGGAAGAGATCATTTTTGAGGAGATAGAAAGTCTCAATGAGCCGGTCACACTGGTGTCAGAAGAACACGGCATCAAGGATATAAAAGGCGGCGGTCCAAAGATCCTCATTGACCCCATAGACGGCAGTAAGAACGCCGTATCAGGCATACCTTTTTTTTCAACATCCATCGCAATTGTGAATGGGGACACGCTGGGTCATATCTCCATGGGATATGTAATAAACCTTATTAACGGCGATGAATTCTGGGCTGAAAAAGGCGGCGGCGCTTTTTTTAACGGCATGCCTGCCCGGACACAGCAGGATGATGCTTTCAGAATAATTGCTTATGAAGCGCAAACACCCAGAGTTCATGTGCCTGCCATTCTTCCTCTGCTTTCTCTTTTCAACAGGACAAGGTGCCTGGGATCAATTGCCCTTGACCTCGCCCTTTTGTCCAAAGGGTCAGTAAGCGTGTTCTCAGCTCCCGGACCTTCAAGAAGCTTTGACTTTGCCGCAGGATATCTTCTTGTCAGAGAAGCAGGAGGAATTGTTACTGATCATAACGGAAATGAAACAGGCAATGTCCGGATCGGCCTTGAAAAGTCATCCCCTCTTCTGGCTTCAGGCAATGAAAATCTTCATTTTAAGGTCCTGGAAGCACTGAAATTGTAGATTGTTAATTGCAGATTGAAAATTGTTATTTTTCAGTCTTATTTATTTCATTATTCGACAATCGTCAATTGTCAATTTTTAATGGTTTTATTAAGGCATCTGCACATTAAGATCATAACTCCCGATAGATGTCCTGTCCGCGATTCCTTTCTTCCACAGCATATCAATAACCCTGGCTTTTGCCGCTCTGGGGGCCATGATGATCAATTTCACTCCAAGGCCTGACAGGGCCTTCCATTCATCCGCTTTTTCAGAAGTTATACTTTCAGGAGTCTCAACTTCAATAACAGATAGGACAAGACCGTGATTGCTCAATATCAGGTCAGGATAGTAACCCTTGAACTCGGCCTCTTTTTCTCCCTCCAGATTGATTTTGACTTCGTCGTACTCCCTTGAGAGTTTTTGATTCAGGTAATTGATCATCCAGTCATGGATCGGATTTTTTTCCATGTCTTATAATTTCCTTTTATATAACAGATTAATAATAAAATCAGGCGCGCCTGATTCGCTTATATCCTCTGTTAATGAAAGCTCTACACTGTTACCGCCGGATTCATATCTGCCGCCAAAAACAAGAAGATATGCCGGTCTGTCAACAGCTCTCAGGCCTGTTTCAGGATATATTGACGACTGTCCCTGGACCTGAACAAGCAGAAATATATTTTTCCCCGCGTCTACTTCCACACCCGCGCCGCCATGGACAAAATTCTTCAGGCCGATTTTTTGATATCCGCTGACATCACCAGGGAAAACCGTGCCGAAATTCCAGTATGTCATAATGAAATCATTAACCTTATAATCAAGAAGGATTCCGATCCCTGCATCCACACTGCCGTTGCCGTAACCTTTTTCAGCACTGCCTGTTGGAAATTCAACGTCTCCTCTAATGCCGAAGTTAAGGCCATTATCCGAAAATAGTGATTTTTTCACAGAAAGCCTGATATCTCCCAGCCCAGCCCCTGTTTCACCCTTAACAATTAATATATTATTTCTTCTTATTTCATAAAGAAACTCGTTATTGGGCCTTGCGCTTCTTCCATAATTAGGAAAATTAAACGCATCATGATAGCTGTCAAGAAAACCGTCCATAAAACCATCGTGAAAAAAAAGCACTGGGACGTCGATATTTAGTTCAATAAAGTCTCTGATGATCTTCCTGTATCTCAGATTCAGCTCAGTTACTTCCATATCCTGATTGATAGTCCAGGTTCCTGAAGTCTGCACAGTATATGTGCTTGAATGGGAAAGACTGGCTGAAAAAGAATTTTCCATAAGCGCCTTTTCCAGATACGGCTGGTCAGCATGCATAAAAATCGGATACTGGTTTTTGACCTGAAGGGGGCCTCCAAATGACCATGCCAGAGACGTAAAAATCAGGGAAAAACCGGCAAGAAACAATAAAATACGCGTTTTTTTCATTGTGTCTAAAATATCAGAGGCATGAAAGGATGTCAAATGATGTTATCGCTTACTGTATCTTCTTTTTTTGCGTTTTGCTCTTAATGAATTATCAGATTATTCGTGTTATTATTAAATAATATTGATCAAAAGGGGTATTACTTTTGCCATATTTAGACATCATAGGGTGGCCTTTAATACTAATTGCTTTTGCAGAGATTTATCTTGGAGTTATTCTTCTCAAAAAAAATCCACGCAACAGCTCTCTGAATAAAAGCGTTGCTATACTGTCCTTTGCCGCCGCTTCCCTCTGTTTGTCAGGCGGCATCTCTTATGTTCTGGCCGGTATGGGACTGGATTATTCATTTGTTTACAGAGGCAACTGGTTAGGGTACTTCTGCATTCCTGCCGCATTTCATATATCTTTTTATCTGAAAGACGAAAAAACTCCTGCTCCGCGCACGGCTGTTCTCACACATTATTTCCCATGGGTAATTATAGCTGTCCTGGCATTTTTTACTGACCTCGTTGAAAAAGGCCCTCCCTCACTGACCCCGCACGTGCTCAATACCGGACCTCTTGCCAACCCGGCCAGGATCCTGGCTTCGGCTCTTATAGTCTGGCTGATATTCAGACTGATGAAGATCAGGACACAGTTAATAGGTATTAAGACCGTACAGATCAATTACGTTATCACTGGGATAGTATTATTTGGAATCGGCAGTGGGCTGGTTAGCGGAATCCTCCCGCTATTCGGCAGTTTTGGAGTCGATCCGGCTTTAGGCGGCTATTTCAGCCTGCCCTGGATCGTCTTGACATTCTATGCTATTACACGGTACAGACTGTTTGATTTTCGCATGTTTATGTCAAACCTGTTCCTTATCCTGATATTGACGTCTGTAATGTCAGGCTTTTTTCTCGGCTTGTGGGAACTGTTAGAGCGTTTGACCGGCACTTCTCAGTCAATAGTGGTCCCTCTGCTTATCGCCGGGATAGCACTCATCAGCCTCCCGATATTTAAAATATTTCAGAATAAAATACAGCGAATTGTCATGAAAGGAAAGTATGATTATCAGATGGACTTAATAGAGGCTTCCAGATCATTTATTACTATTAAGAACCTGGATAATTTACTGCGCAGTATTATCTCAGCCTTAAAAACAAACCTTGGAGTGAAACATGCATATATATTTCTCAGGACAGAGTTCGGCAGTTATAAAGTGCACGGCAACCCGGATGACGGGGAAAAATTACCGTTTAACTACTGGGCGGCAGATAACGTAATTGACTGGTTAAAGCTGAACGGGGAGATATTAATCAAAGAAGAACAGGAAATGACACTGCCCTCTGATAACTTCAAAAGGCTTTACAAAAATATCGGGAAAATAGATGCCGAGCTGATCATGCCTTTAATTTATAACAATGACCTGCAGGGGTTTATAACTCTGGGTTATAAAAGCAGTAAAGAATCATATTCAAAAAGTGACATTTACCTATTGAACAAATTGACAGTAGATACAGTGCTTGCCATAGAAGACTCGCTTATCTATGAAAAAACCTTTACTGACAGCCTTACCGGGCTGTTTATTCAGCAGTACTTTAATAAGCGATTAAAAGAGGAAATAAAACTGCCGGAGAACCAAGGCCCCATAAGCCTGCTAATGATCGATGTTGACTATTTCGAGGGGATCAGGGAAAAACACGGATACGCCATGGGAGATGAGGTTCTTAAAGAGATCTCAGAAGTTATAAAAAATAAGGCCAGGTTCGGCAATCTTATTGCAAGGTATTCTGAAAAACAGTTCGCCCTCCTTCTGCCGAATACGAGCCGGCCGGAAGCGCTAGCCGCAGCCAATGACTTAAGAATGAAAATCAGGGAATTAACCTTTGGTCATGATGATAAAACAACTGTAAGCATAGGCATCGGATGCTTTGGAGATACCGAAGACCTTGATTATGAGGACCTGATTAAACAGGCGGAAAACGCCCTGTACATCGCTAAACTTAAAGGCAAAGACCGCGTGGAATATCTGCACTCCTAAGATTAAAAGACCGTGACACGTGACGCGTGAAGTGTGAAACGACTCTCAACTTCTAATCCTCTTAACTTCTGTTGTTTTAATTTCTTATTTCTCACTTCTAGATTGACACTACCCGGTGCGAGGAGCTGTGCAGGCCAATAAGTTGATTAAGTTGGCAACGTCTCCTATTTTTTGCCGAGGCGCTCTTTGTTTTCCATGAGGGACTGGACAGGTTTTAGGCCGTAGGGGCTGCCCTGCTCTATCGCGGTCAGCACAGTGCCGCCGCCGGTGAAGAAATAATAATTCGCGTCATCAAGCACAGAGAGGTACAGGCCGGGGCAGAGGTTTTTGAACTCCTGAAGTGTATCCCCTCCCCCGTACATCTTAAGTGCGGAAGTGTTCTTGTCTATTGTCTCATCCAGGGCCTTGGAACCATCGGTAAAGTGAGGGGTATAACCCATAACCGCGTTAACAAATATGGTCTTTGCGTTAAGGATTATATCTGAAACTCTTTTATCCATCAATGACTTAGGGTCAATGTCAAGGACATATCCGTATTTATTGCCTTTTTTTAGATCCCTAACTGCCAGGGTCCTGTATTTGCCGGCAATCCGGCCTTCTAAAGTATCTGACTCAATTATATAAGGAAGCTCTACGATCTTTTGTACATCCTTATCCACGGCAATAAGCTCTTTTGCCGCATCAATGTCGCTATCACTCACCCCTTTTATTGAAATACCGTATTTGGCGCAGAGATAGGTATTGTAAATTACCCCGCCCAAGATAAGGCTGTCAGCTTTATTATAGATCGCGTAAAGAGGGGCTATCTTGGTGTCATATTTGGCACCCGCGACAACTGCAACAAAAGGACGTTCCGGGTTAATAACATTGTTAAGGTTCTCTATTTCCTCCTGCATCAGAAACCCGGCGTATGAGGGTATGTATTTTGTAATGTCATATGTAGAGACATGCGGCTGCCACGAGCCGAAAGCATCATTGATGTAGACATCGGCAAGTCCAGCTATCTGAACGGCAAAGCTGTCCCTGTAAAATCCTGTCCCCTCTTCGCCGCGGAACCACCGGACATTTGGAAGGTAAATGCCGCCGATCTTTTTGTTCTTCAGGTCTTCAATCGCAAAACCTACAGAATCACTGATCCCGGATATTCCGTTTTCCTCATCAATGAGAAAATCCGGTACGATTATATCAGTGTGAAGCTTGTGTCTCAGATACTCTACAACAGGCGTTACAGAGTTATCAGGGCTGCACCTTATCTTTCCTGTTTTTTTGTCTCTCGGCCTGCCGATGTGGGTCATAATAATAGGCCTGCCGCCGCGCTCTACTATATTGTAGAGTGTACCAAGTGTCTTATCGATCCTGTAAGGGTCTCTGATGACGCCTTTTTTAACAACATTGTGGTCAAACCTCACAAGAACCACTTTGCCGTCAAGATCGGCTTCCTGAATAGAAGGTAGTCTCTTGCTTACAGAGTATGTCTCCATACCTAATCTTATCAAATAAAAAAATATTTGAGAAGTAAATTAGTTTTCTCTCTTTAGAACGGCAGATTATGAGTAATAATTATTACATTGTCTTTCAGACAGAGTTCATTTCTTTGCGCCTCCAAAGAAACGAACCAAAGAAAGGTGGCCCAGATATTGTTATACGGCTCTTCGCTCAACTTCCAGGTCTACGACTCGTAGAGGAATGATTTAGTAGACCCTTCGGATCTACCAATGTAATGAATTTATATCTTTGTATTATATCTGCATTGCTAACTCGCTTTGCTCAGACACAAAATCATTCATCTCTCCTTCCAGTTATCGCGCATCGTCTACAATATCTAAAGGGTACCAAACCTAATATAAACCTCTCTGCCATTAAGCGGTATCATTGTTCATTTATCGATTATTGATATATAATTTAAGGGGACTAAAAAATGACCATACAGAAACCGTTAAAAGTAATGTTTTTGTGCACTGCCAATTCTTGCCGAAGCCAGATGGCTGAAGGACTGGCCAAACACATCGGAAACGGCCATGTTGAAGTCCACAGCGCGGGGATGTTTAAACATCATATACAGCCCAGGTCGATCAGTGTAATGAAAGAGCTTGGTATTGATATCTCTGATCAAAAATCGGAAGCAGTTAATAAGAGGCTTTTGAACAAAATGGATGTCGTTATAACCCTGTGCCATAATGCAGAGTCAAAATGCCCGATAACTCCTCCTGGAATAAAAAGGCTGCACTGGCCGATTAAAGACCCGGTCGGCTCAGCAGGCACTGAAGAAGAGATCATGAGCGAGTTCAGGAAAGCACGGGATGAAATAAAAAATAGAATAGAGAGGTTTATTGAAGAAATGTATTTGAATTCCTCTAAAAGCTAACTTCTAACCCTTCTCCTTATTGCAGTTACCATCGCACCAGTCATAGCCAGCATTATTAATACCAATACAATTGGATGCTTTACACCATATACAATCGGCATAAGCGCTGTCCTTGTCACTATCCTCAAAGTCTCACGCTCAGCAATATAATCAGCAAACGGAGGGGAATATTTGTAATACAGTCTTACAAACTCTCTGCCTGCAGTGTTTGTCAGAAGGTATCTATCCCTGAACTCCCTTAATATTACGACTTCATCTTCCATATAACTGCCGTATGCGGCTGTTGCAATAAAACATGAGTCGCCATCTGCATGCTGAATGGTAAAAAATAACGGCAGGATCAAGTATTCAAAAGCGCCGATATCACACACAGGCAATAAGTCATCATCACCATCAAAGGGGCGCCCATATCCCCGCTGGTCCGTCGGAGGACAGTTTCTATTGTCTCCAGCATCAACTGCAGGGCTGTTTTTCGGAATGGCGTGGGTCTGAGTCGGGCCTCCATTGTCCTGCAAAGGGCCCAACATCGGGTCAACACCGGGCAGATCATTGACATCAACTAAATTACAGGTATTATCACTGTCAATGTTATAGCCGTTTGTGGTGACAGGCGCCCCCATGCAGTCCTCCGGAAGATTGTTTGAAACTATGGTATTTAATATTGACAGCGTAATACTGGCATTAAAAATCCCGCCGCCTAAAGTGGCTGTGGCAACACTGCCGGTAGCAGTGACTGCATTGCCATTTATTGTAACGTTGGTCATCGTAACAGTTCCCGTGTTATAAATACCGCCGCCAAAAGCTAGGCCAAGGGTTGAGCCGCTAGCCATAGCAGAATTATTACTGATTGTTACGTTTGTCATAGTCATGGTTCCATTGTCATTGTAAATACCGCCGCCATAGGCAAAGCTAAAATTAGCTACGCTCGTTGCAGCATTATTATTGATCGTAACACCAGTGAGGGTCATTGTACCGTTTGAATTAAAAATGCCGCCGCCGTGTGCAACCGGGCCGTATATCGTGTTATTTCTGATCGCGATATTATTCAGTGTTACAACACTATTAAAGCTGCCTATCCCGCCTCCAAAAACATTAAATGCATTGACATCCTGCAGCGTCAGGTTAGAGATAATAGCTGTTGTAGCACTTATATAAAAAATACGGGTGTTAGTGCCGCTTATTCTTAGTTTTTTTGCGCCTGATCCATTAATGGTCATCTGTTTATTAATAGTTAACGATCCGGTTGTAAGGATGATCGTTCCTGTGACATCAAAATTAATCGTTCCACCCGCATCAACATCGGCAATCGCCTGTCTTAAAGACCCTGCACCGCTGTCATTAAGATTTGTCACAGTTTCCACAGGCGCGGCAAAAACCTTTGGCGCACTCATGCATATACACCCTATTAGTAGTAACAAAGAAATTAAGCTCAGTGGGCCATTTGAGTACTTTTTTGTTTTTTTCATAAAAATCCTCCCAGATAAATAATTTCTGCATAAAAAGCTAAAGACATATCCTGTGAAAACTAAAGAATTCAGATTTTTCATCATAACGCAAGGGAATATAAAATAGCAAAAATAGTTAGTCTAAAATATCTTAAATAAAAGACTAAGGTTCCTTAACTCATCCTTCCACGAACTAACTCTCTTAAACTGCCTGTCCTTAATGGTTTCTATGCTATACGAACTGCCGTTTTGAGTTACTGTGATTGCGCCATCCATATCCGTCCTGAAGAACCTTGTACCGGCGGACCTATACCTTTCAACTGTCTCCTCATGCGGATGGTTAAAGGAATTATTCTTGCCTACGCTTACCACTGCTGTCCTGGGACTGACAGCCGCGAGGAATTCTGCTGAACTTGATGTCCTGCTGCCATGATGCGGCACCTTAATAATGTCACTTTTAAGCCATTTACCGAGATGAACAAGATTATCTTCTGCTTCTTCTTCAATATCCCCTGTGAAAAGTAATGACATACCATCTGATTCTATTTTCAGCACCAGCGAGTCGCTGTTCTGATTGGAATAATCTCCTCTTGTTGATCCCGCAAAGAACTCATCATATGGGTGAAATGCCAGGATATTATAGTCAGTAGTTTCCAGCACATCACCTCTTTTTAGGATTCTGTGAGGGATATTGTATTGTTCTATTCTGTGGAAAAAATCGTCTGCCTCCGGCAAATATCTGCCGCTTGACCATATTTCGCCTATTCTGAAATTGTCCATAATATAAACAAGCCCTCCGAAATGATCTGGATGCGCGTGGCTTAGCACGAGATAATCAATATGTCTTATTCCTTTGGACCATAGATGCGGAGCAATAATCATGCGGCCAATGTCAGGACTGCCGGTACTGCCGTCGATAAGCATGATCTTATTATCGGGCAGTTCAACAAGAGAAGTCTCACCCTGCCCGGCGTCAAAGAAAGTGACCCTGAAATTATTCGGAGATGAATAAGGGCCGGCTATATAAAGGCCTATAACAAGTATGAATGGAACAAACCTCCACCTGAACCTGCTCTTTACGATGAACAGCAGGGACAGGAAGTACAAGACCACAATAATAAATGAAGGGTCGTGTACACGCAGGTTAGCATAGGGAATATTGGAAAACGCTTTAACAAGTATTAAAGCGAAGTGAGAAATTTCATCTATCAACCAGTTTAACGGCAAAACCGGCAAATTGAACAGCAGCGCGGCAAACCCCGAAAAAAAACCAATTGGCAATATCACAAAACATATGAGGGGCGTCACTATCAGATTTGTTACCGGAGATATCAGGGGAAACTGCTTGAAATATAAAACTACGAACGGCGCTGTTCCCAGAACCGCCGCCGCGGTTATCAGTGTCGCTGTCTTAACCTTGTCAAATACCATAGTAAGCAGTTGTCCGCGCTCTGCCTGCCCCGTACTGAATGGTGCGTGGGCCTGCCGTGAACCATGCG
This sequence comes from uncultured Nitrospirales bacterium, assembly GCA_964574765.1. Classification (GTDB taxonomy): domain Bacteria; phylum Nitrospirota; class Thermodesulfovibrionia; order UBA6902; family BMS3Bbin08; genus CAZNPC01. Next base: position 28,274 of record CAZNPC010000013.1, read on the forward strand.
GTTCAGTGGCATGCCCTGTGCCGAATAGCTCAGTCCCCTGCCCTGTACCGAATGGTTCAGGGTCTTTTTTCTCCAACACAAGTCCGATTGACAACACTGCAGTAAAGGAAAGAAGGAAGGAGAGCTCAAAAAGCGTTGAGGGCCTCCATAACAGAATAGTAATAGCCGCAATTGATAGTGAATTAAGCCACTGACCCTTTCTTCCGAGAAACAGCGCTGACATGTAAATAAAGACCATAATAAGTGCACGGATAGTCGGCGTACTCGCACCGGATATTACCGCGTAAAAAACCAGGATGGGAATTGTTAGTACAATCGCCGTCTGAGTTGGAGTTATATATAAGGTCATTTTTGTAAGCACTTTTACCGGAAACAATTGAACCAGCATCCTCACGAACTTGAAAATTATAAAGGCAAGTAATCCAAAATGAGTTCCTGATATGCTCAGAAGGTGCGCAAGGCCTGTAGCACTGAAGGCGTTCCTCATATCCATGCCTATTCCCCTCTTAAGCCCCGGAATGATCGCCTTAAGCAATGCTGCGTTCTCGTCTGAGAGGCTGTTGTCCATAACTCTGCCAAGCGTAAAGCGGAGATTGTATAACCATGACAGGACGCCTTTGCCTTGCTCCATTACCTGAATATGCTTCGCATAGCCTATGGCAGTGATACCGTCTTTCTTAATATCGTAAGAAATAACACCCGGATTATGCAGAACTTTTGGTTCTTTTAACTTCACAAGCGCGCTGATCCTGTCCCCTGGCCCGGGCAGTATATCTGCCCCAGCATTGCCCGGATCAAAAAAGAGCCTGACTTTCCCCGGGATATTCTTTGATTTAACAGTAAGTCGGATCTTTTCACCTGATATTTCAGGCACACCAATAACAGAGCCCTGAACTAATATTTCACCAGCCGGCAATTTAACCTCTGGAACTGAATCGTGTCTTATGAAACTGTAGAAAAATCCAAAGAGAAATACGAGGATCAATAAAAAACTCTTTTTTCTGCTCTTTCCTTTTATAAGCAGAAAAAAAACCGCAATAATGCTGGATGTAGAAATCAATATGGGGAAAAAGGAATAGAAGTTAAATACAGCAATGCCGCCTATTAGAGAAACGGCATAGCCGATCATGCCATCTTTGTCTTTATTACCTTGGCAATTTCGTTTGCCATGGTCGAAATCTGGGCTAAATTGTCTCCCTCGATCATAACCCTGATTTTTGGCTCGGTGCCGGACGGCCTGACAAGAATCCTTCCGCTGTCGAGTACTTTCTCGGCGTTTTTTATGGCTGTAATCACATCAGGGTACTTTTCTATTTTATCAGGTTTTTGAACTTGTACATTTACCAAAACCTGGGGATATATCGGAACAACAGATGCAAGCTCGGAGAGAGGTTTGCCAGCCCTGATCATTATTTCAAGTACCTGGAGTGCAGTTATCGCGCCGTCACCTGTTGTATTATGGTCCATGAAAATGATATGCCCTGACTGTTCTCCGCCCAGATTACATCCCCGCCTGACCATTTCTTCAACAACATATCTGTCACCGACCTGAGTTCTAATGACCTGAATGCCTGATTCCTTCATGAACAGCTCAAAACCTATATTGCTCATTACTGTCGATATAATAGTGTTTTTCCTGAGCTTCTTCCGTGCCTTCATGTCAAGGGCGCATATGGCAACGATCTTGTCGCCGTCAATTATCTCGCCTTTTTCATCGCAGAGAATTGACCTGTCAGCGTCACCGTCATGTGAAATCCCAACGTCAGCCTTATGTTTTAAGACTGCCTTTTTAATGGCTTCAGGATGTGTACAGCCGCAGCCGGCATTGATATTAAGGCCGTCAGGCTCATCATTGATAGCGATTACCTCAGCGCCTAGTTCCCTGAGCACCCATGGAGTGACCTTGTAGGAAGCACCATTGGCACAATCAACAACTATCTTCATACCCTCCAATGTCTTGCCTTTCGGAAAGGTTGACTTAACATACTCTATATACCTGCCGGTAGCGTCATCTATCCTGATCGCCTTGCCTATTCCAGCGCCATGAGGCCTTATCCTTACCAGCTCATCCGAGAAAAGCGCGTTCTCAATTTCCTTCTCAATGCTGTCCGGCAATTTAAAACCGTCAGCAGAAAAGAATTTGATCCCGTTGTCATCAAATGGATTATGAGAAGCGGATATAACGATACCTGCGTCAGCCCTCAGGCTGCGGGTCGCGAATGCTATACCGGGCGTAGGCATCGGGCCTACCAGGACAACTTTCATTCCCATGGAACATATGCCGGATGTAAGGGCACTTTCAAGCATATAGCCTGAAAGCCGCGTATCTTTGCCTATCAGAATCCTCTCACGGCCGTGCTTTTTCTTAAGCACATACGCAGATGCTCTACCTACCTCAAACGCAATTTCTCCTGTCATCGGTACATAGTTGGCCTTGCCCCTTATGCCGTCAGTACCAAAAAGCTTAAACTTTTTCTCATCCGAGGCAGAGTTATATTTGCTTTTCATCAGCAGTTCCCCTTTTCAACACATAGCAAAAATCCGGCATTTTAATCTCAAACCTCCGTCTAATCATTTGGCAGTCCCTGTTACAGATACATTAACCTCTACCTCTGAAATATCCATCGTCACATTCTCAACCGACATATTCAGCATAGCACCATAATATAGATTGTTGGAAATTCCGGATATGTCGATTGGCTCAGTTTTGACAGTGTAGATCCTTGAAACAACACTTTTAGGTCCGGTTATCCTGATAGTTTTCGGTTCTACCTTTACTTCCCGAACCGAAAAACCGCTTGCCGGAGAACCGACAACTATCGGCCTTACGTGAATACTCTTTTCAATCCTTTCGTCCACCTGCAATTGAATAGTCTGAGGCGATATTTTTTTAACGGTGAGCAGCTTCGGGACCCCAATATCATCCATAGAAAGAGACAGGAGATTTTCCCCCTCTTTTACCTGACTGAGATTAATTACCGCAGTGATATCTTCTTTCCTCAGTTTCTTTAAAAGTCTTTCCTGCCCTTCGATACTAACGCTTATCGTCTTCGGCTTTTCTATGATCTCAAGGTTAGAGGGCAAATTCATTAAACCCACCGGGATATCCATGACAATTACTGAACGTCCTTTTGAAACAACAAAGAGCCAGAGGACAATGGCAAGCGCAAGAGAGATAAGCTTAAGCCATGTGTTAGTTGTAATAAATGTTTTGAACTTGTTTCTTTTCATTTTTTTCTCTTTTTCGCGGTAAAGACCTCTGCCAGAAAATCCCGGAGCAAACCCATGTCCAGATTCTTTTCAAGCTTACCGCCAACAGCTGTGGTAATGCCGCCTGTTTCCTCGGAAATGACTATTATAACGGCGTCTGTCTCTTCAGACAGGCCTATCCCGGCTCTATGCCTTGTCCCGTAAGCCTTTGAAAGTTCAGCGCTCAGGGTCAAAGGAAGAAAACAGCCTGCGGCTACAATACGGTTACCCCTTATAACAACAGCTCCATCGTGTATCGGCGACGAAGGATGAAAAATACTGAGGATCAGCTCTCTTGACACCTTGGCATCCAGGGGAGAACCCATCTCGATAAAATCTTTCAGACTGGTGTCTCTTTCTATAACAATTAACGCACCGATCTTTCTGTTTGAAAGGGCAATCGACGCCTTTACGATTTCCTCCAAAGATTTTAATTCCTCCGCACTTGTGAATGAAGGGAAAAAACGCGCTTCGCCCATCTGCGCCAGAGCCCTTCTGATCTCGGGTTGAAATAATATAACAATGGCAAGGACAATCTGCGCCCAGAGACTCTGGATAAGCCAGTCCATTGTATACAGGCCCAGGTACCCTGAGAAAAGAAAAGCTATCAGGAGCACTACAAGACCGATAAGTATCTGGGCGGCCCTCGTGCCTTTGATGATCAAAAGGAGTTTGTAGAGAATGACAGATATCAGAAGTATATCAAGAATGTCCTGCCATCTGATCTGTTTCAGGATCTCCATTTATATGTCCTCTGCCAATTTATGATTCAAGGAAAGTTCACAACTTTATTATTATAACAGGTTTACAAAACAGAAAGTCACATTATGAGGGACCTGCCAAGCAGATATATAAAATGTCCGGGGATAATAAGCTCATCTCCTTCCCAGTCATCGGGCAGGGGCCAATACGGAGCAGCGTCCCTGAGCGCTTTTAAGGCAGCTTTATCAAGAGCTTCATACCCTGATGTTCTTACAAGCTTAATGTCCCCAAGGCTTCCGTCTCTTTTTATTGAGAATGTTATATTTAAATCGACAAACGTACCCGGAACTATCACTCCAGGAGGGTATTCCCACGCACTTTCTATCCTGCTTTTCAGCCTTCTCTTGTATCCACGATAATGCAATTCCGGGATATCAAATGACAAAACTTTTTTCTTATCAATTCCTTTCCTGGCATATTTCTCAACCGTTCCCCTGTCAAAAAGAAAATATCTGGGATTCAGCTTATTGCCTTTTTCTCCTTCAGGCAGCATGGTGTCCATATCTTTAGATGATGTTCCTTCCTTTCCGGCAGAAACGGCTGCTTCTTCTTTATTATCAGGAAATCCGGCATACCTATCCGCACTGTATACCTCGGGACGCTTAATGTCCGTACCTTCACCTGCCATGGTTTCCGGAGGTATATCATTGTCCTCATATTTTTTCTCAGGGGGAGAAACAGGCAGGACAGGGATCTGTACTTCACCCGGAATTGCCGCATCCTCAAAAACAGGGCCGGCTATCTCTACATCAAATATTTTGGCCGAAGCTTCAGTATTTTTCTCAGGATGCAAGACAAGAAAAATACCTAAAAACAAAATATGGGATAAAACAGATACTAATATATAACGATTAAATTTCAATTCACCAGTTTTTTAGATATCCAGTAACCTTAATCAGCGTTTAACCCCGGAGGGAAAGAACAGAATATACGGGATTTCCTGGGTTTTAGGAGACCCTTATTTAAATAGAAAGCTGATATCTTAAAGAAGAACCCTCCTACGCTGCCTGAAATTGTACCATCCCTGTTCTCTCTCCAGGCACTGCTGCGCAGGTTTTCATTGATTGCAACAATTACATAAAGATTGTCAACCTCCATACTGCTTATATCAAGTTCACTTAGTATGGGAAGACCCTTTTTATCTCCATATGACGTATGAGAATGGAAGTCTCCGATAATCTGCAGTTTCTCAAACTTAGACAATATCGGTTCTATCTTTTTCTGATCCTTGTGACTTAATACAACTCCTCTTCTTTTTCTCCTGGCAGACTGTAAACTGAAGGCACGCTCAATTATAAACCGGTCATCCAGACGGTATCCGAGCAGATATCCAAGAGATTCTTTTTTGAAGACCTCCGCACTGCTTATCAGTAATGACATAAGGGCATAGCCTGATAGATACGTCCTTATACACTGTATCTGCTTTTTATTCACTTCTTTCCGTATTCTGGCGCCCTTACCGACATTACCGGGCATGGTGCTTTTCTGACAACCCTTTCCGCCGTACTTCCGAAGATAAACCTTTCAAGGCCTACTCTGCCATGAGTCCCAATAACGATCATATCGATTTTTTCTTTTTCAGCAAAGTTGATTATCTCCTCATACGGGACTCCTCTGACAACTACCTTCTGCACATCCTTCAGGCTTCTTACTTCCTCAAGACAGCAGGACTCGATCTCTTTATTGGCCCACTCAGACATCTCCTTATAAAGCTCATCAGAAGACACGTGGGGAATATGAGAATCTGTAGCCTTAAAAATATCATGAACAATATGAAGAATGTATAGCTTTGCATTATAATGTTTGGTCAGATCCACTGCATAAGGCAACGCGTGATACGATCCCTGAGAAAAATCAGTGGGAAAAAGAATAGATTCTACCTTCATAGTCAAACCTCCCTGTTTTGTTGCATCTCCCTGCATGGAGATGAGATTACAAAAAACACCCCTGTCACCTGTATTTTATCATATATTGAGCTCATATATGACCCTTAAACCTTCAAGTGTCAAAAGCGGATTTATTTCGTTAATTTCTTCCACATAAGGCACTACCAGATCAGCTAACCCTCCGGTAGCAATAACTTTTATCCCTGTCAGGTCATTCCCCTCTTTCCCGCCTTTCTCAGGAAACAGCTCTGCCCTGATTTCCCTGATCAGTCTCTCCACAGCTCCGGCATGGCCCAGTATTACGCCGGAAAGAATATTACTTTCCGTGTCATTTCCGATCACCATTTCAGGCAACCTCAGCTTCACCCTGGGTAATTTTGCCGTTTTCTCAGTAAGAGAGACTGCTGAAACATCAAGTCCCGGCATTATAGAACCGCCCATATATTCGCCATTTTCGGAAATGGCGCATAAAGTAGTGGCTGTACCAAAATCAACAACAATTAACTGTCCTTTATAAAGACTGTGAGCTGCCGCCGCATTGGCTATCCTGTCCGCGCCGAGTTCTTCAGAGTTTTTTATGGAAAATTTCAGGCCTGTTTTAATTTTACTGCTTACATTAATCGGTTCAAATCCAAAATCCCTTTTCAACCCCATCATAAACAAAGGAGTAATTAACGGTACAACAGAACATATGGCTGCGCCTTCGGGCCGATCAGCGCGGTTTTTAATAAAGTCCTTAATATGCGGAGCATATTCACCGGAGTCCGGTACATTCAGTCCTGAGCTGAAACGTACGACATCCTTTATTCCGTTATCAAGAAATCCAACGGTTAAATTTGTATTTCCTATGTCAATAAGTAGAATCATAGTAGAATCCACACTGATGATCGCAGACAAATAAAATACAGATAGACGCAGAAACATCTGTGATCATCCCTGCCTGACGGAAAGCAGGCGCAATCAATCTGTGATAATCTGTGTTTAGAGTATCGTGACTTCTCCTGCATAAACCTTTTTTGTATCTTCTGAGGGAAGCTTTATAATAAGTTCCCCGTCTTCACTAATTCCCTCTGCCATGCCGGATATAATATCCCCTTCCGTCTTGACGCTGACCATATTGCCGATCGTAGAGTTCAGGAGCAGCCATTCCCTGATCAAAGCCTTTTTATTTCCTGCCTGCAAAGCCGCATACCAATACTCAAGTTTATCAAAAATCAGCACTAAAAGTTTTACCCGGTTAATCGTCTCTCCCTTTTCCTCTTTTAACGAGGTTATAAAAGATTTTAAAGTATCCGGCAGCGTACCAAGAAGCATATTGACATTCACTCCTATGCCCACAGCCACAAAGGCGACCCTGTCCATGTCAGCTTTCATGTCTGTCAGGATCCCTCCGACTTTCCTGCCGCCTACAAGGATATCATTAGGCCACTTAATAGAAGCGTTCAGGCCGGTACACTCTCTTATTGCCGATACAACAGCAACCGCGCTCATCAAGGTAATCATTGATGCTTCTTTGGGAGATAATTTCGGCTGAAGAAGAACAGTAAAATAAAGGTTCACACCCGGAGGAGATATCCACTCTCTGCCAAACCTGCCCCTGCCCTGTTCCTGGGCGTCTGCCACGATGACAGTCCCTTCAATCTCTGTGCCTGGCTGAGTGTTATGAGCTATTTCTATTGCTTTTTCATTGGTTGAAGTGGTCTTTTCATAGAAAATAAGCTCCCGCCCGATGATACCTTGTTTAAGCGAGGCTCTTATTGAGCCTTCTGTGAATTTATCGGAATTAGCCATGTTCTTTATCAGCCAAAGGTCAACCCTCTGCCTTTTTATCCTCCCACTCACACCCGTCATAAAGCACACAAACCGGGCACTTCGGTGTTCTTGCCTTACAGGTTTCCCTGCCATGAAGGATCAAAGCAAGATTAAACGCCCTCAATATCCCGTGAGAAAGCTGAGCGACAAGTTCAGCCTCCACTTTATCAGGATTTTTGGAATGCGCAATACCGAGCCTGTTTGATACCCGCAGGACATGAGTGTCAACCGCAATGGTCTGCTTTCCAAACGCGCTCCCGAGAATTACATTGGCGGTCTTCCTGCCCACCCCGGGCAGGGTCGTGAGTTCTTCCATTGTGTCCGGCACTTTACCTTTGAAATCTCTGACTATCATACGGCAAGTTTCCCTGATAGCCTTTGACTTGTTTTTATAAAAACCCGTCGGCCTTATATCCCTCTCCAGCCCTCTGAGATCAGCCCGCGCAAAATCATTTACCGACCTGTATTTCTTGAACAGGCTTTTAGTAACTTCATTGACCCTCACATCCGTACACTGGGCAGAGAGAATGGTCGCGATCACAAGCTCGTAAGGGTTAGCGTAATTAAGCGCAACTTTAGGGTTTGGATACTTCTTTAGAAGGAGTTTAGCTATTTTTTTAGCATCAACCATCTACTTTCCTCTTACCTTTTTGTTTACTTTATCGCTATTTGCCATCTTTATGCCTTATGTCTAATGTTCCCGACTATATCGGGACAAGCAAGCTTATCCGCCTTGGGCGGGGCTTGTCCGCCTCAGGAGGATTTGACCCCTTATCTGTTTTGTGTTACTTGTATCCTTTCCAATCAAACGGAATCGACTCCCAGGAACGACCATCAATAATATCTCGAAGATCACTCAGACAAAGATTCTCCAGTGAACTTGTAAATTCTGTCAAAAAAACATCTTCAGATATATTTGAATCATTGCGTAATATAAATCTTACTGCTTGTTCCTTTCCTTTCGCATTCAGCCAGTCTTCTAAAGAAAACATCTTACCTTCTTCAGAGATGATAAAGACTACAATTGTAGATGGCAAATCCCTTTGTTGTCGCAAGTAAGAAACCTCAATCTTCCGTCCATTTTTTTTTGACTCATATTTCATAATTAAGCTCGATCCTGTCAGTTTTGAAGATTCAGTCTTAATTTGTGGCGCACCAAAACCAAACTCTTTCAAAAAGCTCAGTCCATTTTGAAGCACTTTAGATGGTCCAGGAACGGATAAGGGGTCAAACCTTGACATTGGACATCTCCCTTTCGATCCCTATTAGTTTATTTCTCAGTTTCCTGTCCTCTTTCACACTTTTTGCAAATCTCCAAACGAATAGGGTATCAAACATCTTTTGGCTCTATCAGCAATTTGACCCCTTCTATAATATGTTTGATGCTGGATGGGGACAGAGAGCCTATTTTTTCAGACAAATCAGATCTGTCCACTGTAATGACCTGGGAGATATTTACAACGCTGTCTTTTTTCAGGCCTGCCTCGCCTTTAGATATCAAAACATTCCCAGGCGCTTTGGCCCTCTTAAGGTTGGATGTTAACGCGCAGACAACAACTGTGTTTATCTTACTTTTAT
>CAZNPC010000014.1:0-35944 GCA_964574765.1 uncultured Nitrospirales bacterium
ACCGCTGCGATCATCTTCATGGTAATTTCCTCCTGATTTGATTATTCTATTTTAGAACCAAAGTGGAGATTTATCTTAACAGAAATAAAATATTTATTCAGTAACACGCGGTAAGATGATGACCCGTAAAAAAATATTGGAGACAGCTCTTAATACGTCCGATCCGGGAAGGGCGGAGAAAAACCTGTTGAGGTTCATTGAATCAAACCAGGGTTATGAGAGGATTTCCGGGTATCTCCCTGTAGCGGCTGAACTTTTCGCGGTCAGCCAGTTCCTCGCTAATTTCTGCATCTCAAAGCCTGAAGAACTGTATTCCGCTGTTAAAGAGATAAAGACAGGCATTACAAAGGAACTGATCGGTGAACGGGTGAAGGAAGAGTTCCATGATGACGGGACAATGGAGATCGATCACATAATGAGGGCCTTAAGAGTTTTTAAAAAAAGGTGGCTGCTTAAGATAACTTTAAGGGATATTACAGGGGAGACCGATATTCTTGGTTCGATGGAAGAACTATCTGTTCTTGCGGAAACCATTATCTCCATAGCGTTGAAATGGTCGCTGAAGCTCAACCGCAAAAGGTTTGGAGAGCCGTCTGACTGCATTATCACTCTTATAGGTCTCGGCAAACTGGGAGGGAAAGAGCTTAATTACAGTTCTGATGTCGATCTGATGGCTGTCTATGCCAGTGACGACGGACAGACCTCCGGAGTTCCCGGGCCCTCAGGCGTCAGGCTGTACAGGATAAGCAACCATGAATTTTATTGCAAGGTCATGGAACTCTTCAACAGACTGCTTTCCTCGAACACTGACGACGGTATTGCTTACAGGGTGGACCTGAGGTTAAGACCGCAGGGGCAGAAAGGCGATATAGCCCTGCCTCTTAAAGCGTATCAGACCTATTATGAGTCATGGGGCCGGACGTGGGAAAGAATGGCCCTTTTAAGGGCCAGGCCGGTGGCCGGAGACATGGATCTCGGAAGGTCCTTTATGCGAACGGTCAGCCCCTTTGTATGGAGAGAAATACTTGATTTTACGGAGATCGATGAAATAAGGGGGCTTAAGAAAAAAATAGACTCGACCTTTGTAAAAGACGACATAAAACGGGGATACGGCGGTATTCGCGAGGCAGAGTTCTTTGTCCAGACCTTCCAGCTTATTTACGGCGCCGCTAACAGCGGCCTGAGATCGTGCAGGATCCTTGATTCCATCCAGGCCCTTAAGGAGATGGAAATGGTTCCTGCGGAAGATCTCACCACGCTTTGGGAGAATTATCTTTTTCTGAGACGTATTGAACATTATCTCCAGATGAAGGAAGATCTCCAGACCCATAAACTCCCTTCGTCGGATGAAGACCTGGATTCGCTTGCAAGGAAAATGGACTTTTCATCCAAAAGAGATTTTCTTGCAAACCTGCGATTGAAAAAGATGCAGATAAGAAACATGTACAACTCCCTCCTTGGTACTAAGGACGATGTCCATACAGAGGTGTTGAACCTGCTTGAGGGGGAAATAATGGACGAGGAACTTAAAGGATACCTTTCATTTAGAAAGGTAAGGCACCCCGGGAAGTGCCTGGTGAAAGTGAAGAGCATAAGAGAACATATGGGTGCCTTTCGAACCATGCAGGAACGTTCAGTTGCAAGAGAAGTGATTCCCCAACTTTCCGAAAATGCACTGGCGGCTGAAAGCCCTGACAGGGCGCTGTCAGGACTTGAAAAGGTTTTAACTACCTATGATATTAAGACGGTACATCTTACAGCTATAATGGAACAGAAGGAGTTAATGGAAGGTATAATAAAAATATTTTCGCTAAGCCCCTATCTCACGAGTATATTCCTCAGTAACCATCACTATCTTGACCTGTTAATTGAAGAATGGAGTATTTTAAAAACCTTCAAGAGTGTAGAGGAGCGGTTGCGCAGGATTGTACAAACAGGTCAGGAGATTGAGTCAAAACTTGCGATGTACAGAAGGCTTGAAGAGATTCGTCTTGGTATGTTGTTTCTCCTGAAGATATTAAAGACAGAAGACCTTTTTAGAGGCTTGTCACATGTGGCTGAGGCAATTATCAGGGTTATACTTGACAGGTCCGGCTGCAAAGGGATGTCCGTGATAGCCCTTGGAAAACTCGGCGGACGGGAAATGACTTTTGGTTCAGACGTTGACATAATTTTTATATCGAAAACGTCTGAAGCCATGACAGCCGCTGAAAATATTATAAAGTCACTCACAACATATACGGATAAGGGAGTACTTTATAATGTTGATACGAGATTGAGACCGGATGGTTCAAAAGGGATCCTTGTTAAAGACCTTGATGGATACAGAAAATACTATCAAAAAGACGCCCAAAACTGGGAAATACAGGCGCTTCTGAAGGCAAGACCGGTTGGAGGGGATTTAAGACTTGCACATTCGTTCATTAATATGGCAAAAGGTGTGATATTACAGAGGGGAAGTGATGTAGATATAGAGGATATAAAAACGATGAGAAACAGGATTATGAGAGAACTCTCGCATGAATCAGAAGGTATGGACATAAAGCTTGGGCCGGGAGGAATTGAAGAAATTGAGTTTTACGTCCAGTTTTTACAGCTTTGCCATGCAAAAAAATCCCCCGAGATACTGGTACAAAATACTACGGCAGCAATTAACCGATTGGCTAAAAAAGGAATACTAAATCCTGCCGAGAGAAAGATACTTCATAATAGTTATAAGTATTATAGAAAATTAGAAGCTCTCTTAAGACAGAATGAGGAACAGGTAGTTGCTGAGCAGTCGGAAATTACGGATCTGCTGGTGAATTTTATGGGGCACAAAACCAGAGAAGAATTTTTGTCATATCTGGGATCACTCAGGGAGAATGTTTTAGCTGTTTCAAATCGAAAATAATTTATATTCAGAACTGCAGTTTAAAAGGACCGGAAGATAATTCCAGGGGACATAATTATGTCCCTTTTTTTATTTGAATTCAGAAAGGATTTGTTCGTACTGTTTTGCTTTTTCTTCGGGGATCTTACCGCTGATCAGGACCAGAATGTTTTCCCTTTCAAATATCCACCATGCAGGTGATTGCGGGTCCTTGTTCATTCTCTGGTAATGTTTCTTCATTGTTTTGAGATTATCCTCAGAACCGTAACTGGATACGTATCCGCCAATATTCTCTCCATACGAAGGTATCAAAAAGATTGTGCTTTCCCTCGGTGTGATCGGGCCCATTACATATCCGGGCTTCATGTCCGCGACCTCTAACTTGTTATCTTTGAATTTCTTCACTATGTCTCCGCTGAACCACTTGAAAAAAGAAGGGCCCTCCCAGTTCTTCGGGGGTCTCGGCGGGGGCTGTACGTTGGGCGGAGGTGTAAACCGGTTGGATCTTACCGCAAGGGCAGGATCATAGAGTGAAAAAATTGCTATAGCGGCAACTATAAAAATAAATAATCTGGATATATTGCAGTTTTTCATACGGCACCTTGTATTGTTTGTTTATATTTAATGAAATTATTCGGTTGATTAGTTGTTATTTTAGCATATTTTCAGGAAGCGGTGCACCGGCGAACGGGACAATTCAGGGAATTAAATGCCTATCCCGGTTTAAGATTTGTCTTCGGTCTCATAAATATTCTGTTACAGTCTTTTCTTTTAATATTTATTGCACCGGGGCGGGATTCCGCCCCGGTACCTGTCATGGTCACTTACTGTTCATCCGTTCCAAGTTCATTTAAGGCACTCTCAAACAGCAGTGCCTTTTCCCTGGGAAGGTCACCTCTTAGAACCAGAAGGATGTTGTCTTTTGTAAATGACCACGTGTGAAGTTTGCCTTTTTTGTTGAGTTTGAGGTAATGTTTTTGGATCTTTTCGAGATTGCGTTTCTTTTTGAAGCTATAGATAAACCCATCAGTGTTCCCGCGAAGTTCCGGAATGGAGAACTTTGTTGTCTCCTTCGCTTTGGCAGGAAGAGGGGTGTAGTCATTAGCTTGAACTTCAGCTGTTTGCTCGATCTTCACGTCTTTGTCATTGAGAGACTTGACCACGTCTTTGTTGAACCAGGAGTAAGGGAAACCCGGCGGCTGCGGAGGGACAATTGCCCTTTGCTGATAATTTCTTGTCATCTGATAGCCGTTATTGTTCGCCGGAATAGAGCGAGAACTTGGGGAACAGCCTTTCCTGCATGCATAAGTTTTCTCAAAAACTCCTCCTGCCGCAAGGAGTATTATTGTGACGCACATTGCGGATATGAGCTTAGCTGCTAATTTCGTCCCTCTTTTTCGGTTCAGACTGCGGAAATGCTTCTTTGCTTTTTCCACGTCCTGTTTTGATCTTGACGTTACCAGTACACTAAGCATGGTGAGAATATTTATTTTATCTTTGGTTGTCATTTTAAACCTCCTCTGTGCTGATACATCATGTCTTAATGCTCACCGGAAATATGTACTGCCCGGGACCGGGCAGTTAAACTGACCCTGACAATATGTACCAATCGCTTTTCAGGTAATCAGCCCGGTATTAAGGTCTACGACTCGTCTACGACCCGTAGGGTAGAGCAGTGTAGAGACGCACTGGTCCCTACATATTTTAGGCGAGAGCCTGAGGAGGTTTTTCTTCTGAGAAAACTATCAAAGGCAGATTAGTTAAATCCGGGTTGCCGGATAAATATGAAACAGCATCACAAAAAACTATCCCACTGATGTCTTCTGCCAAAATCATAATGTCATTTGCCATAGCCATAAGAGAAATTGGACAATGACCGGTGTCCTCAGATATTGAAATATACGGTGAACTGCAGAGTATCGGAACTGTTAAAAGAAGAGGAACCGTGCAGATAATCAATATCCAGGCTATTCGTCCCATCTTTCTTTTATTGAATGGTGATGTCATATGGCACCTATAAGATATCTTAATTTATTAATATCAGATTTTTATAGCGTTGTCAAGGAATTTTCCATCTTTTTACCGGGTAATTATTTATATTTGTGAATAATTCAAAATCAGCAATTCTAAAATATCATATGAAATCAACAGGTTGTTTGAGCAGTTCATAAAAGAAACTAATAGAATCTATTAAAATTAATTTACGATTTATCCGGCAATCCTTGCCCTTTTTACTGCTTTTCATATATATTATCGGCATGCTGAAAATAATGCGAAGTCACAAGTTCTTTAGTGTGTTTATCCTGGGTGTTTTAACCGTAGCTCTGACAGTTGTGTTTATTTTTTGGGGTATAGGTCCTACGCAGAACTCCGCAGATACTACGATTGCTACAGTAAACGGCAGGAGAATTATGAGAACCGAGTACGAGAGGGCATATGAACGGACTTACCGGCAGGCGAGGGAGGTCTATAAAGATGAAGAAGAAATTGAAAAGCTTAATCTCAGGACTATGGTGCTTAATGAACTCATTGACAGGATCGTACTGCTTGATGCCGCGGAAAATGCAGGCCTGAATGTGACAAATGAAGAGATTAAGGAAGTTATATCCAATGAGCCTGCTTTTCAGTCTAATGGAGTATTTGACAAGAGAGTATATTTAAAAAGATTAAAGCTGATCCGCACGACCGCGGGTGCTTTTGAAATGGACCTCAAAAATGACATGCTATTTAATAAAATGCGCCGTATGATCGGTGAGACAGCTGAGCTGAGCCCGCAGGAAGAAGATATGCTTAAGGCATTTAAAGGAGAAGCAGCTCAGATCGCTCAGAGTTTCCTGTATGCAAAAAGAGAAAGGGCAGTAAAAGAGTATATAGAAGTGCTCAAAAGCCGCATGGACATATCAGTAAACGAGAACTTTTTTTGAGACCGCCGGTTCAATAATGAAGTGCAGCGCCAAATAATTATTACCGGTTATAAACTTCCTCGAGGATTTCTTTGGCGCCTTTTGAAAGAAGGTCTTCCGCCAGTTTTACTCCCAATGCTTCAGCCTCATCAGGGTTTCCTTTAATAGAACCTTTTATCATGATGTCCCCGGTCAGATTTCCTACAAGACCGTCCATAACGAGTGACGAGTGACCCGCTTCGCGAGGCGAGCGATTGACGAGTGACGATGTTGATTCGTCCTTCCCGATGCGGGTCTCCGCGAAGGGTCGCTTCGACATCCTTCGTCCTTCCCGACTCGGGTCTTTGCGAAGGGTCGCTTCGACATCCTTCGTGCCGATAAGCCGCGCGTATCCGGCGATCGGCACCTGGCATCCGCCCTCAAGTTTTTTCAGAAAAGCCCTTTCCGCCCTGACACAAACAGATGTTTCATAATGGTTTAACGGCTTAAGGAGATTATTGATACGCTCATCATCTCTGCGGCATTCGATGCCAACCGCGCCCTGTCCAATGGCAGGAAGGGTTATCTCCGGGCCAAGGGTTTCTGTGATGCGGTCGGCCATGCCAAGCCTTATGATACCCGCGGCAGCGACAATGACGGCGTCATACTGTCCTTCATCAAGCTTTCTTATCCTTGTGTCAAGGTTGCCGCGAAGCTGGGCAATTTTTATGTCAGGCCTTTTGTTCAGAAGTTGGCATGATCGCCTCAGACTGCTTGTACCTACAGTCGCACCGTATGGAAGGTCATTAAAATTTCGGATTTCGGATTTCGGATTTCGGATTTTCGCAATCAGTGCGTCTCTCGGGTCCTCTCTTTCACAAATTGCGGTGAGGTGAAGGCCTGAGGGCAACTCAGCCGGTACGTCTTTCATGCTGTGAACGGCAAGGTCAGCCTCCTTTCTTAAGAGGGCTTCTTCTATTTCTTTGACAAAAAGTCCTTTGCCGCCGATTTTTGCCAGTGGAACGTCAAGGATTTTATCACCAGTAGTTTTTATTGACAGTAACTCTATCTCAATACCTGAATGAAGTTTCTCCAGAGAGGCTTTGATCCAGTTTGCCTGCCACATGGCAAGTTTGCTCCCGCGCGTGGCAATAATTACTTTATTATTATTCACATGTTCCGTCCTGGTCGTTAGTGTTGTCAGGTTTAATTTTAAGATCAAACGCTTTTCTGATGATCTCCACCATGGCCTCCCTGTCTTCCACTTCTGACTTAAGAGCTGATGTCGGAAGGTGTATCAGCTTGCTGACAATGGAGTTTGTCAGCGCTTCTATTGATTGAAGCTCTTTCTGCCCTATATTGCCCAGTTTTCCTACAGCTTTTTCAAATTCTTCTTTTCTGATCGCGTCGGCTTTTTCCCTCAAAGCGACAATAGTTGGAACAGCGGATAGAGACCCCTGCCATTTAAGAAAAGAGTCAACTTCTTCCAGCACTATCTTTTCAGCTTTTTCAGCCTCTTTGTTCCTTTCCTGAATATTAATGTCAATGATCCCCTGCAGGTTGTCTATATCGTAGAGGTAGATATTGTCGATATCATTTATTTCAGGGTCTATGTTTCTCGGTACTGATATGTCGATCATGAACATTGGCCTGTTCTTTCTTTGTTTCATTACTTTATGCATGCGGTCTTTTAATATTATGTAGTCCGGCGCCCCGGTCGAGCAGATAACAATATCTGTATGTGCCAGTTCGTCATGAAATTTATCGAATTCAACCGCCCGTCCGCTGAACTCGCGGGCGAGTTCCGCTGCCCTCTTATATGTCCTGTTGGTTACGAGAACGTCTTTTACTCCGCTGTTTATCATATGTTTGGCTGCAAGCTCAGCCATTTCTCCGGCTCCTAACAGCATAAAGGTCTTTGTTGAGAGGTCTTCAAAGATCTTTTTCGCCAGTTCAACCGCAGCGAAACTTATGCTTACGGCACTTTCCGCGATCTTCGTCTCGGTCCTGATCCTTTTTGCCACGGAGATGGTCTTTTTCATTAGTTTATTAAGGAAAACGCTTGTTGACCTTTTCTTGAGCGCGAGCTCGTAAGAATCTTTCATCTGGCCGAGGATCTGCGGTTCGCCGACAATCATTGAATCAAGGCTTGATGCCACACTGAAAACGTGTGCAAGCGCCTTACGGCCGGAATAAATATAAAGGGCTTTATCAAGAAACTCTACCGGCAGTTTATGGAAGTCTGACAGAAATTTTTTTATTATTTCAGAGCCTGAACCGCATTCTTTTACAAGGGCATAGATCTCAACCCTGTTGCAGGTGGAAAGGATTATGTTCTCCCTGATCTCCGGGATGCGTTTCAGCATTTCCACGGCCTGTTCCAGTTTAGGGCCGTCAAAAGCTATTTTTTCCCTTATTTCTATGCCTGCTGTTTTATGGTTAAGGCCGATAACTAATATGTTCATACAAAAGTATGGAGTCCTTTAAGCAGAAGATTTACACCAAAAAATGTGAAAATTACCAGTACAAAGCCCGTGATAGACAGCATGGCTGTCTTTTTACCCCTCCAACCGACCCTGAGCCTTAAGTGGAGTATGAGTATATATATAAGCCAGGATATTACAGACCATATCTCTTTGGGATCCCACCGCCAGAAGCTGCCCCACGCTGATTCCGCCCATATTATCCCGGTTAATATCGCAAGTGAAAGCAAAGTGAACCCGAGAGTGATCAGGTGGTAGTTGACCTCGTCAAGGACCTGAAGATTCGGAAGCCTCTGGAAAAGCCCGCCCGGATGTTTTGATTTCAGGTATCTCTCCTGGATGATATACATGGTTCCAATGCCGCAGGCCATTGCAAAAGCGGCATATCCTATGAAAGCAAGTAATACATGGATACTGAACCATTTACTTCTCAGTACCGGGTCCAGCTCCTGTATCTCTCTTGGGAAGAAAGATGAAACAAGGATCAGTATGAAGACCATAGGCATAATGAAAGAACTGAGAAGCCCGAGATTGAAACGATATTCATGATAAAGGAACAACAGAACGAGGCACCACGAAAAGAAAGACGCTGCCTCGTGCATATTTGTTACAGGAAAATGGCCTCCGGTAAGATACCTTGTGATAAAACCCGCGGTATGCAGTACAAACCCGATCACGATGAACGCGATTATGATCTTTGAAGTAGCTTTTTTGCCTTTAAAAAGCCATGCAAAGCCTGAAACAGTGGCTATAAAATAAAAAGAAAGGGCCAGTTCGAACAATAAAACGTTCAGTTCCATTTTTTGGAAAAAATCTCCTTTTTGTTCCGGCTGATCAGCACGGGCCGGAATAAATTAAAAGCAACCAAGGTCGCAATTTTTGATTTTTATCTTCAGGTCATCCGCAGCTGTGCCGGCGTTTTTGTATGTTACCCCGGACTCCTCGGCAAGCTTTCTCAAAGCAGGGCATGAGATCCTGCTGTTAACGGCTATTTTTTTAATTTTTTTCTTTATCAATGCCTGCTTTGACGAAAGAGAGGAAGTCACTGAGTTCTCCTTTTCTTTTTATCAGGTCTATGTTGAAAAATTTGGCGTCTTCTCCGGCAGTATACCGCATAACTTCCGGTTTTTGCGTCATTTTTTCAGAGTTAATTATGACGGCATCCGCCTTTTCAGCGACCCTGACAGCTGAAGGTTTGAATTCTTCCCCGGGTCTGACAATTAATACTATCAGATGGGGATTTAAAAAATCCACAGGGCTGTTTCCTTCTACTATTATTCCGTTCAGGCCGGTCATCCTGCTGACAGCCGTTTTCAAAACATCTTCAAGCCCTTCATAAGGAGACCTTATCCAGAGCACCTTTTCGGCTCCGGCCTTTAGAAAGACAGCAGTGTCCTTGCCATTCCGGCTGAGAAGCGCGCGGTCATCTATCAGAGATGTATATATAGGTGTCTTTGTGAATTTAATAGCGCCGAAACCTTTCAGTTCATTGAGGAGGATGGAACAAAGAGTGGTCTTGCCTACGTTACTATGGGCGCCGGCTACAGAAATAATTTTAAGGTCTTCAACTGGCACAATGTATTTTAACAGATTGCTTTTTAAAGATATGCTAATATTGTTTTATTATGTTTGAAAACTCATGGCAGATAGGGAAAGTAATGGGTATTCCCATAAGGCTTCATGTGTCGTGGTTTGTGATATTTGCCCTGATAACGTTTCTCCTGGCTACGCAGTATTTTCCATCGGCCGCGCCTGAACTGACCCCGGCAGCCGACTGGTTACTGTCTGTACTCGCGGCCCTGTTACTATTTATTTCGGTTGTTGTTCACGAGCTGTCTCACTCACTGATTGCGAAACGTAATAACATCCCGATAGCCAGCATCACTCTCTTTATTTTCGGCGGCGTTGCCCAGATGAAGCAGGAACCGTCAAGCCCCGAGGCCGAATTTAGAATGGCATTGGCCGGCCCTGTTTCAAGCTATGTCCTCGCCCTGTTTTTTTTAGCCGTCTATAAATTGTTCGGCGATCATCCGGGGTTTGGAGCCCTTGCTTATTACCTTTGTTACCTTAACATTGTTCTTGGCACCTTTAACCTTATCCCCGGTTTTCCAATGGACGGCGGCAGGATTTTAAGGGCATTTTTCTGGAAAAGATCAGGCAATTACATGAACGCGACGAAAATCGCCTCCAGGACGGGCCAGGCGATAGCGATGTCTTTTATACTTCTCGGCATCATCTCCGTGTTAACGGTGAGCCTGGATGGACTATGGATTGTGATCCTGGGCTGGTTTCTTTACAGGGCGGCTCAGACAAGTTATCAGCATGCCGTGGCCAAAGGTATTTTATCCAGGCTCAGGGTAAGGGACTTCATGTCGCAGGAGATTGTTACTGTCAGTTCATCTTCATCCCTTTCAGAAGTTGTGGACAATTATTTCCTTAAATACGGATATGGCGGGTTCCCTGTTATGGAATGGGGCAGACCGATCGGCATTATAAGCCTTAAGGATGTAAAAGCAGTTCCAAAGGACAGGTGGGAATCTGCCGGCGTCAAAGAAGTTATGCAGGC
Organism: uncultured Nitrospirales bacterium; assembly: GCA_964574765.1. Classification (GTDB taxonomy): domain Bacteria; phylum Nitrospirota; class Thermodesulfovibrionia; order UBA6902; family BMS3Bbin08; genus CAZNPC01. Next base: position 10,804 of record CAZNPC010000014.1, read on the forward strand.
GTTTGACGGGTCTCTTGCGGTTTCAGAGAGCGACGATATAGCAATGGTGCTTGAGAGGATGATTCAGGAGGATAGAAGCAGGTTTCTCGTAATGAAGAACAGCGAGTTGACGGGTATAATAACGCGTTCCGGCATAGCAAAGTATCTCCGCCTTAAGGGCGAACTAGGGGATTAGGGTATAATATACTGCCTGATATTCAATAAAATGATTTTAACAGAAGCAGTGTTCGGAGCGCTTTCATATGTTGGATAAAATACTGGAATTCTGGAACCACATGCCGGAGCATATTGATCCTGTTCTTTTTCAGGCGGGGCAGTTTCAGGTGCGTTATTACGGACTGATGTATGTTGTAGCCTTTTCAGTCGTTTATATGCTTGTAATGTTCAGAATCAGGCACGAGAAGTATGAATATTCCGGTGAACTGATACAGAACTATTTTATGTGGGCCATACTCGGGGTTATTGTCGGGGGGAGGCTGGGGTATGTGCTGTTTTACAATTTCTCTTATTACAGTACACGCCCCCTGGAGATAATTCTTCCGTTCAGACTTAACGGCGGGTTTCATTATACGGGAATAGGAGGGATGTCCTATCACGGCGGGCTGATAGCCATACTTCTGGCAACGATCTTTTTCTGTCGCTGGAATAAAATAAGTTTCTGGCGTTTTACGGACCTGCTGGCTGCTGCCATTCCATTAGGTTACACGTTCGGCAGGATTGGAAATTTTCTGAACGGTGAACTTTACGGGCGCATCACGGATGTGCCGTGGGGCATGTATTTTCCCCTGGATATGACAGGCCGGCTTCGACACCCGTCACAGCTGTATGAAGCTTTTTTTGAAGGCATATTCCTTTTCGTTATCCTATGGGGTATCAGGAAAAAAAATCTGTTCAGCGGTTTTCTTTTCTCACTATATATAGCAGGGTACGGACTTGTCCGGTTTTTTATTGAATTTGTCCGTCAGCCCGACCAACAGTTGGGTTATGTTGCCGGTCCTTTTACAATGGGACAGGTCCTTTGTCTTCTGATGATATCAGGAGCGGCTGTTATTTTTTTTATAAGAAGGAAATCAGGCACGCAAACGGCCGGTTCCGGTTTGAAATGATTGGAACTATGGATGCGAAGAGCGTATAATATCCGCAATACCTGGAAAGGAAGGACGGGAAAAGATGTCCAGGATATTGGTAATATGTATGATTACAGCTGTTCTGGCTGCTGCCTGTAACAGAACAGGGGATAAAGGCAGTGTTTCAAACCTGCAGTTCAAAACAAACGGTGAAAGGATTTATTTTGCCGGAGTAAGTCAAAAAAACGGCCGGATTCAGTTTGAGGCAGGGCCTTCATGGATGGGTGAATACGGCGGCAACTGCGGCGGATGTCACGGGCCTGAAGGCAAGGGCGGCGTTCCAATTCTGGATAGTGATATTGTTGCCACAGATACGGGTTATAATGCGCTTATAGCTGATGAGCACGGACATGCCAGATATACGGATACGCTGATAAAGAGGGTTGTCACAGAAGGCCTGAACCCTGAAGGGGAGTCACTGGATATTATAATGCCCCGCTACAAAATGTCGGATGACGATCTAAATGATCTGATAGAGTTTCTGAAGACCCTTAAATAAAGAATGATGTGTCTTACTACTATGCAATTCAACAGGTAATTTATCGGTACATGGCCCGATATGAATAACATGGGAACGACCTTATTGATTAAGTTTACCGGTTGACTTATTAATATTTTCCAGGGAGGATAGTGATGATGAAACTCATATCGTTTGCGCTTATATTTATATTTAGTCTTTTTTCAGTTGACAGTTCCGCTCATATGAATGAAGGTTCCGGGGGCATGATGGGCTATCATGGATGGGGAATGGGAGGATTTGGCGGACCATTTATGGTTATTTTCTGGGTCATCGTAATTATAGTGATTGTTCTGTTAGCTAAATTGATCCTGGGCGGTACAAAAAAAGAGGGTAAATCAGAAACCGCGCTTGATATACTGAAAAAGAGATACGCAAACGGAGAAATAGACAGGGAAGAGTTCGATTCCATAAAAAAGGATCTGGAATGAGCTGATCACAGGAGATACATGGCCATAAAAAAAGTGATTATTGTTTTGGCTGGATTGTTATTTATTGGTTATTCTGCTTATGCAGGTCAGGATGACACGCTTATTATCAGCGGTGATGTAACGTTCAGGGAAGACTTTTCAGATGAGAGTCTCTCGCCGGAATTGTGGGATATGCCGACCTTTTCGCTTTATAATTTCAGGGCGGACCCGGCCATGATATCCAACGCGGGTGGTATTAACTATCTCCGCCTCGGCGATTCCGAAAGCGATATATATCCGACAGGGTTTATTTACACCAAAACGCCCTTTTCTTACGGCGCCTACTCCGCGAGGATGAAGATCTCTGATATGCCGGGCGCTGTAGCGAGCTTTTTTGCATGTACCGAAATGACGAAAATCTTCTCTGACGGAACACATGATGAAATTGATTTTGAACTTATAACCGCGAAACCTCATTCCGTTTTAATGACAACATGGTATCTCTCGACCGGACTTGAAGGCGGTGAACAGACACTTACGCATAACTCATATACATGGGAAGACCCGGGGTTTGATATTCGTCAATGGCATATCTACAGGTTTGACTGGCATCCGGATAAAGTTGATTTTTTTATTGACGGCGAAAAGGTTTGGACGAGCACAAAGGCTGTTCCTAAAAGAGATATGCAGATCGCGCTTCATATATACACAATTGATTCATGGGATGAGGTGAAGTTCCCTCCCCGGGGTGAGATACGGCAGATGACTGATTGGGTGGAATACAAAGAGTTTCAAAAAAATAAATTTTAGAATGCAAAATGCACAATGAGAAATTAGCAATGACAAAAAAATATACACGGGATATATAAACATATGCCGGGAGGGACGAAAATGGAGCGAATATTAACTATAACGGCCTTGCTCTCAGTATTGTTATGTTCTTATGGTTATGCTCAAATGGGACATGGCATAATGAGGGATACGGACGGGACTATGGAAAACGAGCAGGCCGAAGAACAAGTGGAAATGACAGAAGAGCAAAAAGAGGAAAAAAGAAAAATTGAAGAGCAGAGAAAAAAGGCCGAAGAGTACAGATACATGCAGCATATCAGGCTTATGGAAGAAATGAGAGTGATTACTCAGGAGATTGTTGGAACGCTGGACACTTTATCCGGCATGATAAACGGTATAACAAAACTGAAGGAGATACCTGAGGAAAGAATGCGTAAGATTGGCTTGGTCATGAAGGATCTTGGAGATGAAGTGGACACTGTGTCCGGTATTATGGCCAAGGGGAAAGCCGGCAATGAGGAGTTGCGTGACCTGCGACGCAGGATAAAAGAGACACAGAAACAGATGCTGAAAATAATAATTAATACCCCCAGGTAAGAGATGTTATGGCTGAAGATCCTGTATTTCACATCCCTCTCTAGTGACCGGTTAGACATCTTCATGTCGTAATGTGTACAACTTAAGTTTGACCCTATTATCTGTTGTTTTCCGGATTCACCGTTATTTCAACCGATTGGTTATATTAATAATGGGTCTTATCTCTGACTAATTCTTTATATAAATGACAGGATCGGATGTGCTCACAGGCCCGGATTCGAAAACAGTCACCTGGTTTTCCATAGCAACTAATTGATATACGCCTTCACCCGCTACCATTTTGACATTAATTTCTTTAATATATTCTCCACGGAAATTCCAACCCCAACCGCCAACTCTTTCAATCTCTTTTCTAATATCCTTACCATCTTCGACATAAATAAAGTATCCTTCGATTTTGGGATGATTACCAGAAGAGGAAGTTGATAATACTATGGATATCCTGTTATCTGATTGAGCTGTTCCATCAGCCATGCCAATATCAATAATCTGACTACTAAGCGTAAAACCGGCCATTAACACCAAACATATGAACAATCGCCATTTCATAATCCTTACCTCCTTTTTTATTTAGTTTAAAAACAAAATCGAAAATGTAACTCGTTACTCCAGTGAATTATTTCCATATAATGTCAAAGTCAGCCCCCACCGTTTTGCTTCGCTTTTGCTTGCAAAACGAAGCAGTGGGGGCTGGAATTGCCTTATTATACATGATTTTCATGTAACTCCACCGAATTCCCCATTATAAATATTCCATTGCTAGTGTATAACGTCCTCATCCGGTTCCGCATTCACTGCATGAGATTGTTATGTTTTTTAAATTATTCTACAATCCATTTTCACTGACATTTAAATATTGTTTATCTGCCTTCAACGTGGAGTATTTGGGTCTTCTTTTTTAATGTTCTTAATGTTAGATATACAACTAAACCTGCAAAGAAAAATACAATCCATTCCATATCTAATTCGAATATTCCTTCTGAAATAATATCGCCAACCATTTCCAGGAATGTAAAAGAAGAAATAATTACAAAAAACCCTGTATATTCTCTGTTCAGTAAAAATCTATAGGAAAAAGGCATGTCAGGTGTCTGCCATCTGGCTAATCTCGGTATCAATGCAGGCGTCCTATTAGCCCATTGCTGAAAAACAGAACCAAACTTATTTCGTAAAAAATCCTCTTCTGTGTAAATTATACGCTCATAATATATCCAGAAAAAAAGTATAGCTATCAATACAGCCCACCATGCCTGTGTAAACATTGCTATGCCTAACATAATGAGAAAATTGCCCAGATAGAGAGGGTGTCTGACTATTGAATACATCCCCTTTGTGTTGAGTGTATCTGCTCTTAGTTTTTTAGTGATTCTGCCTGATGTCCCCTTGGAAACATAAGCAACAGTTATACAACGAATGGAAAGCCCCAAAAAAGATATACCAATACAGATAATTTCCCATAAATCATCTGCTAAGTCTCCAAAAATATTGTCAAAATATTCAGATTCATTTAATGCTATAAGCAATATTGGAAGAAATATTAAAGGGAGATAACTTCTCCATCTGAAAAGCCAAAAGCCTTGTTTTTTTAATTCTTCTTTTAATTCCATTCTCTATATTTTACCTAACATTTAATATACGAATGTCGTTTTTTACTATTTCTGTTGTTTTACGTTATCAAAACATACTACTATAAGCAAGTTGAAAATTCCCTTAAAATATATACAATTAAAGCAATAACAACCTGAGAAAGTTCAGGGCCGAGTTATATCAAAACCGGCTCTCTGCGCATCTTCCGGTGTATCTACATCGCTGAGAGTTTTGGTGAACGCGATTGAGTATCCATTCCTGCTTGCGTTTTCCATGCTCTGTTTTAAAGTACGGTCTGTCGACCACTGAATACCCTCGAAGATCTCTTTGATCGGGGCCTTAAACCCTACAAGATAGTATCCCCCGTCTTTTGCCGGGCCGTACACAATATCGCTGTCTGAAAGCAGTTCAAATGCCCTGGAAATTATCAATTCTGAAAGATCCGGAATGTCAACTCCGACCAGAACAGTTTTCTCATAGCCTTTATTCAGTGCCGAGCTCATCGCATGAAACATTTTTTTCCCTAGGTCTCCTTCGGGAAGAGGCAAAAGGTTCAGGCCGAATTTCAAAAAGTATGTTTCAGCGTTTCCAGGCGCGAAGGCTATGAACGGATCAGCGAATTCAATCGATCCAAGTTTGCGAACGGTGCTTTCGAGCATAGAAATATAGAGTTTAAGCCTTTCTTTGTCAGGCATTGAACCTGTGAGACGCGTTTTAACACTGTTCATTTCCGGCTGTTTAGCGATTATTATCAGTGCGTTTCTGTTCATTGTTACCTTATATCTTTGTAATGGGCCTTTAATTTTTCAGGAGCTGACTTTAGAAAGTAATATGAAAACACGATGGTCCAGTCCCTTAATGTCGTATATAACGATCCTTCTTTTAACCAGCGCCGCGCTGAAGTCTTGACAGGAGGCCTGACAAATACAATCCTGCCTGTTTTTTTGAGTCGCCGTGATATTTCTATATCTTCCATGATCGGCAGGTCCGCGAATCCGCCAACACTGTCAAAACAGTCTTTTCTCATGAACATGCCCTGGTCACCGTAGGGGATGGATGTGCTTCGGGATCTAAGGTTTGCTCCGGCCTCAATGACTCTGAATCTGAGTTCAGGACTGACGATCCTGATATCAAACGCTCCGGCGCAAACCGAGCTGACACTCAACACTTCTCTTATTATATTAAAAGCCTTATCAGGCAATTCGCAGTCAGCGTGAAGGAAAAGGAGAATTTCCCCGCCTGCATTTTGCGCTCCGACGTTCATGGCAGAGCCCCTGCCTTTGCCGTTTTTCGAAGAAAGGACATTTTCAGTAAATTCACGTGCAATGGATACAGAATCATCTTTACTGCCCCCGTCAACCACAATAAGTTCTTCATCCGTTGAAAGATTGAGACGGCTTAATGATCTGCGCAGTATTTTTTCCTCATTAAGGACAGGTATAACAACTGTTATTTTTATTTTGAGTGCACTCCTTTTTGTTTTTCCCGCTTGTCGGGACTGCGGGGCAGTCTATTTCTACCAGAAACATAAAATATATTTTAACACATAAGTTTATTGACAAAAAGCACGGGTCTGTTATGATTAGAATCATAAAGACAGTTCTGTTTTTTGTATTATTATATCAAGTGAAGCTATGAACAAGAAAAACCTCAAGAAAATAACTATTGTTCTGGTGCTGATCATCCTTGTTGCCGGGTTCATGTTGTTTGATCTTGGAGATTATTTTTCTCTTTCGTATATGAAAGAGTCACAGCATAAGATTGAGACTTTGTACTCAGAGAACAGGGTCGAGGTAATTGCCGTATACATGGCTGTTTATATTCTCGTAACCTCACTGTCCCTGCCCGGCGCGGTAGTCATGAGCCTTGTCGGCGGTGCGGTCTTCGGACTCATAACAGGGACCGTGGTCGTGTCTTTTTCAAGCACGATCGGTGCCACGCTGGCGTGTTTTGTATCGAGGTTTGTCCTGAGGGACTGGGTACAGGGAAAATTCGGAGACAAGCTTAAGACGGTTAATGAGGGAATTGAAAAGGAAGGGGCTTTCTACCTGTTTACCTTGCGACTGATACCGGCGTTTCCATTCTGGCTGATAAATCTTGTTATGGGACTTACGAAAATGAGATTGAAGACTTTTTTCTGGGTATCACAGGTTGGAATGATTCCCGGAACTGTAGTTTTTGTAAACGCGGGGAAAGAACTTGGAAAGATCGAATCCCTATCAGGGATATTGTCGCCGGGGCTGATCCTGTCTTTTGTGTTTCTTGGCCTTTTCCCGATTGTAACAAAGAAATTAATGTCATTGTATAAATCAAGAAAAGAAAAACAACATAAGTCATTGAGTTAATAAGTCATTATGTCATTAATAAGAGGACTCAATGACAGCAAAGCGGAATGACTCAATAACTGAATGACTTAATAACTTATACGGAGGTTGTCATGCCGAAGTATGATTTTGACATAGGGGTTTTAGGGGGCGGCGCAGCCGGTCTTACCGTGGCATCGGGTGCCAGTCAGTTCGGCGCCAAAACGCTGCTGATAGAAAAGGAAAAAGAGCTTGGAGGTGACTGCCTGCATTATGGATGTGTTCCAAGCAAGACTCTTATCAGAACCGCGCGTGTGTACCATCTGATGAAGAACGCCGGGAAATACGGACTGCCCGGTGTCGATCTTAAGGCGGTTGATTTCAAAGATGTTGCGAAAAGGATTCAGGATGTTATCGGTATTATCCAGAAGCACGATTCAGAAGAAAGGTTCTGCAAGCTCGGGATCAAGGTAGAATTCGGGGACGCTGAATTTATTGACGATCACTCTGTCCGTTCGGGCGGCAAGACGTATTCCGCTAATAAATGGGTCATTGCCACAGGGTCTTCACCTGCCATCCCTCCGATAGAGGGGATTGGAAATACAAACTGTATTACCAATAAGGAAATCTTCTCTCTGGACAGTCTGCCGAAATCAATGATTGTTATCGGGGCGGGGCCTATCGCGATCGAAATGGCGCAGTCATTTTGCAGACTGGGCACAAAAGTTATAGTGGTGCAGCGCAGCGGCCAGATACTCAGCAAAGAGGACAAGGATATGGCCGATATGGCCATGAATGTGTTGAGCGGCGAAGGTGTGGCTTTCCGCCTGAATTCAGGGCTGGTAAGTATGAATGACCTTGGAGTGGAAAAGGAAGTGGTTATCAAGACGAAAGACGGCACTACGGAAAGCCTGAGGGCAGAGCAGGTCCTTGTCGCGCTTGGGAGAGAGGCTAATGTGGGCGCTCTGGGACTTGAGAATATTTCTCTTAATTTTGATAAAAAAGGCGTAACTGTGGACAACCGTATGAGGACAAACCATAAGCACATTTACGCTGCCGGAGATGTTACCGGGGCGTACCAGTTCACTCATGCCGCCGGCTATGAAGGCGGTGTTGCCCTCAGCAATGCCATACTGCATCTTCCTAAAAAAGCTGACTATACTTATCTGCCCTGGTGTACTTACGCCGACCCCGAGTTGGCGAGTATAGGAATAAATGAAAAAGGGGCCAAAGCCGCCGGGATGGAATATTCCGTGTGGACTGAAGAGTTCAGGGCCAATGACAGAAGCCTTGCGGAAGGGGAGGAGACAGGGAAGATCAAGATGATACTTGACGGGAAGGGGAAACCTGCCGGCATTCAGATACTTGGCCCTCATGCGGGGGAACTGCTGAATGAGTGGATCGCCGTTATGAACGGAGGGGTCAAACTGTCTACCCTTGCTTCTGCGGTACATCCGTATCCCACACTCGGTGAGATCAATAAGCGTGTCGCTGGAAATTATTTTTCAGGAAAGATTTTTTCTGAAAAGGTCAAAAAGACCCTTAAATTTTTCTTCCATTTCAAAGGAAGGGCATGCGGGTAACGGCAGGGACGGACAACGAGGGAAGAGGGACCCGTAGGCTTCGCACGAGGCGAGCGAGAGACGAGGGACAATGAATTCGAACAAGCTTTTAGAGGGGCAGACAGCGCTTGTAACAGGCGCCAGTTCAGGGATCGGCGCGGCAACTGCAAAGGCCATGGCAGAAGCAGGCGCGCGTGTAGCTGTAAATTATTCATCAAAAGATGAAGCTGCTAACCTCATAGTACAGAGGATCCGTGAAGCCGGAGGAAGTGCGGTTGCCGTTAAGGCGGATGTAAGCAATGAAGAGCAGGTAACCGCAATGTTCAGTAAAGTGCTTGAGTCTTTCGGGACAATTGATATTCTTGTAAGTAACGCGGGGATACAAAAGGACTCGAGCCTGGTTGATATGTCACTAGATCAATGGCAGTCTGTTCTGGATATTAATCTGACGGGTGCTTTTCTGTGTTCCAGGGAGGCGGCCAAAGAATTCGTTCGCCGGGGGATTGTTTCAGATCGTTCGAGGTCTGCCGGCAAGATAATTTTCATCAGTTCGGTTCACGAAGTAATACCGTGGGCCGGACATGCCAATTACGCGGCGTCCAAAGGCGGTGTCATGATGTTAATGAAGAGCCTGGCCCAGGAACTCGGCCCGCACGGTATCCGTGTTAACAGTATAGGCCCCGGCGCGATAAAAACAAATATCAACAGGGCAGCATGGGATACACCTGAGGCAGAGGCGTCCCTCTTGAAGCTGATACCTTATAAAAGGGTCGGGAAACCTGTTGACATTGCGAGCGCTGCTGTCTGGCTTGCCTCTGATGAGTCCGATTATATAACAGGCACTACTCTGTTTGCGGACGGAGGAATGTTGTTGTATCCCGGATTTGCATCAGGAGGGTAGTTTTTAAGCCTTCTGCGAATAAAAGCGTTGATTGTATGCATCTCAGTACGAATTTCGTATTGACTTCTGAAGTTTAGAGAACATTATGTCACGCATATTTGCCGACCATATCGAGAAAGCAAAGAATATTCTTGACAGCAACTGGCAGGGTTCATCAACAAAGCCCGCGCCTTCTCTGTATCCTCACCAGTGGAACTGGGACTCGGCATTTATTGCCATGGGAAGAGCCCACTATGATACGGCCCGCGCAATACAGGAGATTGAAACACTCTTTAAAGCGCAATGGAAAAACGGGATGCTCCCACAGATTGTATTTAACCGCGAAGCTCTCGGCCATTATTTTCCTGAGCCTGATTTCTGGCAGACAGAAAGGTCTCCTCATGTGCCTGAAAACCAGCTGACTTCCGGCATTACGATGCCGCCCGTGCATGCGATAACTGTTGAAAAAATATTCAAAAGTTCCAGAAAATCCCGGGCAGTCCTTCCTTTTCTAAAACGTATTTATCCCCGGCTGTTGAGCCTCCATGAGTACCTGTACCGTGAGAGAGATCCGGAAAATGAAGGCCTGGTCTACATAAGGCATCCCTGGGAATCCGGGATTGATAATTCACCGACCTGGGACGAGCCCCTCGGCCGTATGAAGATTGATAAAGTGCTTTTACCTCATTATGAACGTAAAGACCTGGAGCACGGCATTGATCCAAAGACGCGGCCGGGGGATGATGAGTATGACCGGTATGTATACCTTGTAGATCTTTTTCGCCGTAACAACTATGAAGAGGCCTTAATTATGCGGGAATGCCCATTTCTTATTCAGGACCCGCTGTTCAATTCAGTGCTCTGTCGTGCCAATGAATCACTTGCGCGTATTGCCGAACTGCTCGGTAAAGATCCGGAAATTCCCAAAAACTGGGCTGAAAAGACTGCAGATGCAATCAGTAAGAAGCTGTGGCATGGAGAACATGATATATTTGACGCGTATGATATTGTGGCCCATAAAACCATTGAAGTGGATACAGCTGCCGGGTTTTTGCCTTTATACGCCGGTGCCGCGACAAGAGAGCAGGCGCAGAGAATATATGAGAGGCTTAATTCATCATCATTCTGCTCCCTGCATCAGGGGAACTGCTTTACCATACCCAATTATGATACGCAAAAGCAGGGATTTGATCGTTCCAATTACTGGCGGGGGCCTGTATGGATCAACATTAACTGGATGCTTGCGCAGGGCCTGAGGCGCTATGGTTATACATTAAAGGCTGATTCTCTTCAGAAGGACCTGCTGCAGCTTCCAATCAGATTCGGTTTTCATGAGTATTTCGACTCATTTAACGGGACAGGGTATGGAACAGACAATTTCAGCTGGACAGCTGCGCTGTTTATTGACCTTGTTAATGAATTCTACGCTTCACAAAAAAACGAGGGTGTGGGACTGGCAAAGCGGCTGAGGGCAATGATATCCGGCGGCATAGTACTGAATGACGGCGCTGAAATGCCTGAACTTCCCCCGGAAGACCTTAGTTCTGAGCTTCTGCGGAGTATCAAAGGCCTCAGGGACAGATTCTATGACACGAAACGCGGACGCGTCGATTACGCATCACTCAGTAAATCGGATGAATACCGGCAATACCGCCTTCTGACTAACGGCCTTCAGAAATATGACCCGTCGCAATTAACAGGCAGAAGAGAAAAAATAGCGTTCTGGGTCAACCTGTACAATACGATCGTTGTTGACGGTATTGCGAGGCTTGGGATTGAGCGGTCAGTAAAAGAGGCAGCTTACTTTTTCGGGCGTGTGAAATATAATATCGGGGGGCTGCTTTACTCTCCTGATGACATTGAGCATGGTATCCTCAGGGCAAACAGCCGGCCCTGGTTTCATCTCTTTAAGCAGTTCGGCCCGAGTGACGAAAGGAAAAAATGGGTTGTATCCCCTGTAGAACCCCGCACTCACTTTGCGCTGGTCTGCGGGTCGCGGTCCTGTGCGCCTATCGAGTACTATGAGCCGCAAAAAATATACGGCCAGCTTGATGAAGCCGCGAAGAGCTTTGTTAATTCTTCCGAGGTTGTTATTTTGCCGGAGGAGAAGAAACTACTGCTTTCCGAGATTTTCCACTGGTATGAAGACGATTTTGGCGGAAAACCCGGAGTTGTAGATTTTATTTTCGATTACCATGTAGACGATAAAGCGCGTCAATTTCTAAAGGAGACAGCCGGGGAACTGACGTTTGAATATATTTATTATGACTGGAACCTGAACCGGTAACGCGTAAACAGCCGGATTATATTTCAGCGCAAGTAAAGATGTTATACAGTTGCGCGGGCCTTGAAGAGATGTTATTTTTAGTATATAGTGTATAAGTCTTAAAACACGGATCCACCGGGATGAGGAAAATATTAATGAAGAAGGTTTCGGAAAAAACCGAGCTTGTGAAAGAATACTACGGCAGATCTCTTAAGGGATTGCAGGACCTGAAGACAAGCGCCTGCTGCTGCAATGATGAACTGATGCATCCTGCTGTTCAGGAAATTGAGCGTCAGCTTGATAATGAAATACTGACCAGATTTTACGGATGCGGATCGCCCATACCTCTCGCGCTTGAAGGCCGTACAGTTCTTGATCTGGGATGCGGTACGGGAAAAGATGTGTTCATTGCATCCCGTCTTGCGGGGCAGGATGGATTTGTAATAGGAGTTGATATGACTGATGAGCAGATAGATGTGGGCCGCAGGCATATTGAATCTCAGATGGAGAAGTTCGGCTATTCAAGGCCGAACGTTGAATTTAGAAAAGGTTACATTGAAGATTTAAAGGAGATCGGCATTGAAGACAATTCGATTGATATCGTTATGTCGAACTGTGTTATAAACCTCTCCGATGACAAGAAGAAGGTCTTTTCCGAAATATTCCGCGTGTTAAAACCCGGCGGCGAGCTTTATTTCTCAGATGTGTTTGCAGGCAGAAGAGTGCCTGAGCATATTGCGAATGACCCGCTGTTGTACAATGAGTGTCTCGGTGGAGCAATGTATATTGGGGACTTTCAAAGGATGCTGAAAGAAGAGGGGTGTCCTGACTACCGGGTCGTTGCAAAACATAAGATCAAGCTGGGAAACCCGAAGATAGAGGCTAAAGCCGGCATGGTGGATTTCTACTCGATTACGGTCCGGGCGTTTAAGCTGAATAATCTTGAGGACATCTGTGAGGACTATGGACAGACAGCTGTATATCATGGCACGACCCCGGGTTATCCGCACGCTTTTGAACTGGACGACCATCACAGGTTCATTACGGGCAAACCGATGCTTGTATGCGGCAATACCGCCTCAATGCTTAAGGAGACACGTTTTGGACAATATTTTATTGTGTCTGGAGACCGGTCTGTGCATTTCGGGCCTTTTGATTGTGCCCCGGCCTATTCAAAACGGGATAGCGGGGATGAAAGCGGCGGTGCGTGCTGCTGACTCAATACAGGCTTTCCCGGGTATTCAGTCATCCCTTTCAAACGTGTATTTCTTCATTTTGTAAAGCATGGTGTCTGCCTTTGTAATAAGCCCGTCCATATACTGGGCATCATCAGGGAATGTGGCAAGGCCGAAGCTTATTGTAAACCTTACCTGTGCGTGAGTTGTCCTGTCCTTAAAGTTGGCTGATTCCACCTCTGCCTGCAGTCTGTCAGCCATTTTCAGGGCTTTGTTTTTATCAGCCTCAGGCATTACTATAACGAACTCATCGCCTCCGTATCTTGCCACAAAATCAGGTTTTCTTGCGGATTTCTTCAAAAGATTGGCGACTTCCCTCAGCATTTCATCCCCGCTCTGGTGGCCATGTGCGTCGTTATACTGCTTGAAATTATCAAGGTCTATCATAAATATGGATAGAGGCCTGTCATATCTTCGGCTCCTTTCCAGTTCCTTGTTGAGCTGACTGGTGAAGTACCGGCGGTTAAATACAGAGGTAAGTTCATCAGTGATGGATAATAGTTCTATCTCCTGATAAAGCAATGCTTTTTTATGGTCTGATATAGCGTTGATTATCCCGAATGCCCCGCCTATAAGCGCAAAGTAAACTATCATGAGCAGATGCTCAGGGGCAAATATATGCCCGCCGATCTTATGGCCGGTCAAACTGAAGATCAACATTGATGAAGGGTGCAGGAACAGCATTCCGATGAGGCATCCAACCGAGAAGTGGATCAATATCCTTGTCCCTAATTTAAGTTTTCTTTTCATTCGACATATCCCTGCCATTAAGATTACAAAAAAGAATGGATAATTCCGCCCGGAGGTTAACAGGCCCTGGAACCGCCAGGCTCGCTGGATATCCGAAAAAAACATATAAAACGAGAAGTTAGCATGTTCCCTCTTTGTTATAGGCAAGCAGCTTCCTTCTTCAGATCTCAGCGGGAACAGGTTATTCAGGACATTCGTCCACCAAATGTGTATAATATTGTACCTTATATCCATTGCATAATCAAATCTATATATAAGCAAAAGAGGATTCATTAGCAAATCAGGAGGTTGATTATTATGGCGAGTGAACATTCATTTGATATAGTCAGCAAAGTGGACCTGCAGGAGGTTTCAAATGCGATACAGCAGGCAATGAAGGAAATTAGCCAGAGATTTGATTTCAAGGGCAGTAAAAGTGAGATTGAACTTGATAAAGCCAAAAATGAGATCCGCGTTGTATCTGATGACGAGTATAAGCTCAAGAGCGTGATCGATATACTTCAGAGTAAACTTGTAAAGAGAAAAATATCTTTGAAATCATTGAGTTACGGTAAGATTGAGCCAGCCCTTTCAGGTACGGTCAGACAGGTTGCTACGCTCCAGCAGGGAATACAGACCGAAAAGGCAAAGGAGATCGTTAAGACAATCAAAGACACTAAATCCAAAGTTCAGTCAGAGATCCAAAGTGATCAGGTACGTGTCAAAGCTAAAAAGATAGATGACCTGCAGTCAATGATAGGAATGTTAAAGGAAAAAGATTTCGGCATCCACATGGAGTTTGTGAATTTCAGATAAATACCCCCCAAGCCGCTTGCCCTGAACCCTGCCTGTCCCGTAGGGTATAAGCCCTTTACGGGATGGTACATGGGTTCAAAATAGTCAAATCCTCTAAATCAAAAAAAGGTAAGGGTAAAGAAACCGGTTTGGAAGTTGGGTTAAGGTTAAGTTAAGACTAACTACATGACCCTTTAACAAAACCGGCATCATGACCTTGACCGGTACCCGGGTTCAAACAGTTTACTATCTGTTGTATAATACCTGCTATGGGATTCTGGCGCGACATAAGAAGTGATTACAGAGCGGTTTTTGACATGGACCCGGCGGCAAAGAACGGGCTGGAGGTTATTCTTGCATATCCTGGTTTTCACGCGATTTTTTTACACAGAATTAACCATTTTTTGTGGAAGATCCGCGTCCCTGTGATACCGAGGTTTCTGTCTCATGCCGGCAGGTTTCTTACAGGAATTGAGATACATCCGGGAGCAAAGATAGGGGGCGGTTTTTTCATAGATCACGGCATGGGAGTTGTTGTTGGAGAAACATCTGAGATCGGGAAGAATGTCATGCTGTATCAGGGCGTTACTCTTGGAGGTACTGGAAAGGACAAAGGGAAGAGACATCCGACCCTTGGTAATAATGTTGTTGTCGGAACAGGAACAAAAATACTCGGCCCGATAACTATTGGAAATAATGTTAAAATAGGCGCGAATTCTGTTGTTCTTAAATCCGTTTCAAACAATTCTACAGTAGTCGGTGTTCCGGGCAGAATAACAAAAAAGAAGATCATCAGGATGACAACTGAAGAGGGTCTGGTGGAGGTTATGGACCAGTTCCCTGACCCGGTATCTGAAAAGCTTGAAGAGATGGAGTCAAAGGTTAACGAGCTGGTAAAGAGGATGGAAGCTGTGGAACAAAGTGAAGATACAGGTAGTAAGATGAAAATATACAACACACTGGCCAGGAAAAAAGAAGAATTTTCCCCCGTTACTCCGGGAAAGGTCAGCCTGTATGTGTGCGGAATAACTGCCTATGATATCAGCCATCTCGGCCACGCAAGGAGCGCGATAGTTTTTGACATTATAAAAAGATATCTAAGGTATAAGGGGTATGAGGTAGAACATATAAGGAACATTACTGACATTGACGACAAAATAATCGCCAGGGCCGCGCAGGAGAATGTATCGACCGAGCAGATAGCTGAAAAATATACTGAGGAATACTACAGCGACATGGACAGGCTTGGCGTAAGCAGGGCTGATATTGAGCCCAGGGCGACAGACCATATAAAAGAGATGGTAGACCTGATAAAAAGGCTTGTTGATAACGGCATTGCCTACAGCGTTGACGGAGATGTTTACTTTGAGGTAGGTAAGTTCCCGGGATATGGGAAACTTTCAGGACGGAATCTTGATGAAATGATGGCCGGGGCAAGGGTTGATGTAGATAAAAGGAAAAAGAGCCCGCTCGATTTTGCCTTATGGAAATCCTCCAAAGAAGGAGAACCGGCCTGGGATAGCCCGTGGGGCCCGGGCAGGCCCGGGTGGCATATTGAATGCAGCGCGATGTCAATGAAATATCTGGGGCACAGTCTTGATATCCACGGCGGGGGGGCTGACCTGATTTTCCCTCATCATGAGAATGAGATAGCGCAGAGCGAAGCATTTACAGAAAGGCCGTTTGTGAAGTGCTGGATACACAACGGCTTTATCACAGTGGACAAAGAGAAGATGTCCAAATCCCTCGGTAATTTTTTCACTGTAAAGGAAATTTTGGAAAAATATGACCCTGAAGTTGTCAGGTGTTTTCTGCTTTCCACGCACTATAGAAGTCCGATCGAGTTCTCTGATGCACAGCTGAATGAGGCTGAACTCTCAATTGACAGATATTATTCCACGGTTATGCGGATCAATGAATTCGTGGAAACCGCCGGGACTTCGGACAAGGTATTTTCGCTGGACGAGTTCGAGGCGCTTATATCTTCTGCCAGGGGCAAATTTGATGCCGCAATGGATGATGATTTTAATTCCGCGCTGGCGCTGGGGTATATTTTTGAGATTATCAGGGAAACGAATAAAATGCTTGATGGGAAACCTTCAGGGGAAAAGTCGATTGACCTTGTTTTAAAGGCTGGAAAGACTCTCTCTGAAATGGGGAAAGTTCTAAATATATTCCAGAGGACTCCTGAGGAATGGTACACCTCATTGATGAAAGTGAAGAAAATTGGACTTTCAGGCGCTGACATAGCTGAGAAGATATCCGAGAGACAGCAGGCCAGAGAGAGAAAAGACTGGGATTCCGCGGACAGTATCAGAAAGAGTCTCGAGAAAAAGGGTGTCATTCTTGAAGATAAGAACAAGGGGACAACCTGGAAGGTCAAGGCAGGATGATCCCGTCCAATTGACAATCGGCAATTGACAATTTTCAATTATTATGGAGGTTTTTTTGCGTCCTGACTGGGATAATTATTTTATTGAGATTGCAAAAGCTGTGTCAGCAAGATCGACCTGTCTGCGAAGGAAGTACGGTGCAGTTATAGTAAAAGACCACGTTATTATCAGTACCGGCTATAACGGTTCACCGCGCGGGATTGAAAACTGTATCGACGTTAAGAAGTGCAGGAGAAAAGAGATGAATATCCCTTCGGGTGAAAGGTATGAGCTCTGTGAGGCTGTTCACGCGGAGCAGAACGCAATTGTAAACGGGAGCCCGGAGAGAATGAAAGACGCGATTATCTATATTGCCGGGTTTGAAGAGGACGGAAGCTCTGCAAATGGAAAACCCTGCAAATTATGCGACCGGATGATCAGAAATGCCCGGATATCGGGTATAGTATATCTGAGAGATGACGGCGGAATAGCAAAAACGAGCACTTTCTGATCGGCCCTATAAATTGACAATCGACAATTGACAATTTTCAATTATATGGAACTGGATGTTTTTACTCAGAAAGGCACAGACGGCCGGCCGGTCGTAGTATTCATTCACGGCCTTGGAATGGATAAAAATATCTGGCTTGACCCTTTAAATACGAGGATATTTGCCAGGAATATACCCCTGAGAGTATTTGCCGCTACTAAACCGTGTTTATATTCACCTGACAGCTCGAAGAAAGTAAGTCTGGGAGACATTCCCAAAAAGGTAAACAGCCTCTGGGATGTTCTCGGCGATGCCGGTTTTAATCTGGTCTGCTGGAGTCAGAAAAGGCCTGTGGGTCCTATGAGTAGCGCTGTTGAAGAACTTTCCGAAGTAATAAAAAGAACAAAGAGGCGTTTCCCGAAAACACCTCTGGTTATTATAGGCCATAGCCGGGGCGGTCTAATTGCGAGAAAATTTATGGAAAGAAAAACTCCGGGAATAAATGCCCTGATAACGATCTCTACTCCACACAGGGGCAGTAATATAGCGAAGTTGGAAAAATATATCAGGCCCTTTTCTTCTATACTTAAGGGTGTTCTGCCCAAAGATACTCATGGGGTTGCTTTGAGTGTTGTTAAGAATGTTTCAGAACTGCTTAATGGCAATGCCCTGAAAGAGCTTCTTCCTGATTCTGCTTTTTTTAGAGAGTTGAGAGATTTTTCTCAGCAAAATGTAAAATATATATCATTCGGAGGCACAGAGCCCAGGCTGTTCACAATTTATATTTGGAAAAAGAAAGGGAAGGGCTATGTTCCGCGGTCCTTAATGGCAGTGCCGGATTCGCTTGTCAAAATAACCCCTTCTTTTTTTGTTATGAACGAATTAAACCCGGGGAAGGGCGATGGGCTTGTTTCTGCGGAAAGCTCTCTTTTACCATGGGCGGCAAAACATTATAATATCGGCGCTAACCATGTCTCGATTATTTGGGACAGGAGAGTTATAAAAACCACCTTGAAATTACTTGAGGCGATATGAAGGTACTGCATAGACTTTCCGCTATATATATTGTCGGCCTTGTTTTATTCGTAATCATAATTCTGGTCGCGGTCTTTTCATTCACTGATATTTACCGGAGCTCCGAAAAGATCGTGCTATTTACAGAAGATATGGCAAAAGGAAGTACTGAGTTGGATCCCTCTGAACCGGTTAAACTGGGCATGTCGCTTGCCGAGATAAAGTCAATCAGGACAAGGGCATACGGTTTTTTTTCGGCGGCCCTGCTGCTTGCCTCAACCGGTTTTATTCTCGTAGTTTATATATACAAAAAAAATATTGTAGAACCTCTGCGGCTGATAGGATCTGCGGCAAAAAAAATGTCAGAAGGGCAATTTGAAGAAGTGCATTTAACCGAGGGTACGGAACTCGGTATATTGGCTGATAGTTTTAATTTTATGGGGAGGAGTTTGAAGGATAAGATCAACGAGCTTGAGGATACAGTCCATGAGAAGCAGGGAGTTGTGAGGACCTTGTCAATTTTAAATGAACTCAATGGGTCCATAATATTCAAGCTGAATGTAGATGAAGTTGTGGAGACGATATGCATGTTTAGCGCCAATCTCCTGAAGGCTGAAACAACCGTAATGCTTTTAGTCGACAAACTGAGCCGCGAAGTTACACATTTTTTTTCCTCACAGCCGGAAGCCCACGAAGATATCATTTCTGTTTCAAATAACGTTCTTAAAGATATTGTTGGCAGGGGAATGCCCATTAAATTAAGCTCATCATCCGACAGTCAGAAATTTCAGGCTATGGTTGGAAATGAAAACTCTAGCATACAAAACTTCCTTGCGGTGCCCATTATAATCAAAGGTGATATCCTGGGAGTGCTGATTTTTTTAAACAAGATCAATTCTGATAAGTTTTCAATGAATGATGAGGATACTGCCCTGATAGTTGCTTTCCAGGGAGCAATAGCTATTGAGAAAACGCTTTTTCATGAGGAGATCGTTCAGCTTGCAAAGACCGATGGGCTGACGGGCCTTAACAACCACAGGACGTTTCACGAAACACTGAATGAGGAGCTGAAACGCGCAAGGCGTCTTGAAAAATATTTATCTCTGCTGCTGATCGATATGGATTATTTTAAAAATTTTAATGATACACATGGACACCTGGAAGGTGATTCTGCCCTTAAGGCGCTTTCGGAGATACTTAACAGGAATATCAGGCAAATTGATTTTGCAGCACGGTATGGGGGTGAGGAATTCGCGATTATTCTCCCTGAAGCGTCATACGAAGGAGCGGTGCGTGTCGCTGAGCGAATAAGGAGTGAAACAAGTACACATGCCTTTAACGTCAAGGGCACAATAGAGCGTCTTACAGTCAGTATTGGAATAGCTGTTTTCCCTGATGATGCCATAGACAGGGAAGGATTGATAAAATCTGCTGATGATGCGCTCTATATGGCAAAAAGGATCGGCAGGAACAGGGTTGTGACTTTTCAGCAGTACAAATCCGCAGCACTTGAAACAGATAAGAAGTGAAACTATAACAGGTTCAAAATAGTTCAACATGGCTCAAAGTAGTTCAAAATTGAACTATATTAAACTACATTGAACAAACTTGAACAACAGAAATACTGAGCTTGTCGAAGTATCAGTACCTGTAATAATCCGGTTTGAAGGGGCCTTCAACAGGTACTCCTATATAATCAGCCTGTTCCCGGGTAAGTTTGGTCAATTTGACACCGATCTTCTTCAAATGAAGCATTGCAACTTCCTCATCCAGTTTTTTTGACAGAGTATAGACCTTCTTTTCGTATGTCTCCCTGTTGTTCCATAGGTCGATCTGTGCCAGAACCTGGTTTGTGAAACTGTTGGACATAACAAAAGAAGGATGGCCTGTTGCGCATCCGAGGTTTACCAGTCTGCCTTCAGCAAGAAGAAATATTTCGTGTCCGTCAGGGAAAAGGAACTTGTCAACCTGGGGCTTTATATTGATCCTCTTTATGCCGGGGTATTTATTCAGCCTGTCAACCTGGATCTCATTGTCAAAATGCCCTATATTGCAGACTATGGCCTGGTCTTTCATCCCCTCCATATGTTCAAGAGTAATAATGTCCCTGTTTCCTGTAGAGGTTACATAGATATCAGCGGTTCCCAGGGTATCCTCAACGGTTTTTACTTCGTAACCTTCCATAGCAGCCTGAAGGGCGCAAATGGGGTCTATTTCAGTGACGATAACTCTTGCTCCGTATTCTCTTAAAGACTGGGCGCATCCTTTTCCAACATCACCATAGCCGCAAACTACTGCTGTTTTCCCGGCAATCATGACATCAGTAGCCCTCTTGATGCCGTCTACCAGTGATTCCCGGCAGCCGTAGAGGTTGTCAAACTTTGATTTAGTAACAGAGTCATTTACATTTATCGCGGGCACCAGAAGAGTGCCATTGTTCATCATTTCATACAGTCTGTGGACCCCGGTGGTAGTCTCTTCGCTGACGCCTTTCAAGTTATCAACAATCTTGTGCCATTTTTGACTGTCTTCAGTCTGATGTTTTTTTAAAAGTGTGTTGATCAGTTCCAGTTCTTTATTGTCTGTTTTTTCATTGAGTA
The DNA here is from genome assembly GCA_964574765.1 of uncultured Nitrospirales bacterium. Lineage (GTDB taxonomy): Bacteria > Nitrospirota > Thermodesulfovibrionia > UBA6902 > BMS3Bbin08 > CAZNPC01. Next base: position 32,080 of record CAZNPC010000014.1, read on the forward strand.
TGGAAGGATTGTTTTCCGCTTCATAACCGCGGTGAATGAAAAGAGTGGCGTCTCCCCCGTCGTCTACGATCAGCTGCGGCCCGAGACCTTCCGGAAATGTCAGTGCCTGATTTGTACACCACCAGTATTCTTCAAGGGTTTCCCCTTTCCAGGCGAAAACAGGTATTCCAGCTTTTGCGATTGCCGATGCGGCATGGTTCTGGGTAGAGAATATATTGCAGCTCGCCCACCTGACATCAGCTCCCAGTCTGGCAAGGGTTTCAATCAGTACCGCTGTCTGAATGGTCATATGCAGTGATCCTGAGACCCTCACGCCTTTAAGCGGTTTTTCCGCGGAATATTTTTCTCTTACAGCCATCAGACCCGGCATTTCTTTTTCCGCTATAGATATCTCTTTTCTTCCCCACTCTGCCAGGCTGATATCAGCGATTTTGTAATCCATTTTGCTCTTTTTCGGTTTTGTTTTTGAAGTAGTGATCATGTGTTTCCTTTATTTTGCCGCTTTCTTAAGAGTTGCCGCCATGTTGGTCTTTTCCCATGTGAACTCAGGTTCATTTCTGCCGAAATGTCCGTAAGCAGCGGTTTTTCTGTAAATGGGCCTTTTTAAGTTGAGGGTTTTTATTAATGATTTGGGCCTGAAATCAAAATTCTTTTTGACAATTTCCGAGATCTTATTATCGGGTATTTGGCCGGTATTAAATGTATCAATGAGAATTGATACCGGTTCAGGAACACCTATAGCGTAGGCAATCTGGATTTCAACCTTGTCGGCAAGCCCGGCCGCTACAATATTCTTGGCAACGTATCTTGCCATATATGATCCTGAGCGGTCGACTTTAGTAGGGTCTTTGCCTGAAAAACACCCGCCGCCGTGGCTTCCCACACCTCCGTAACTGTCCACTATGATCTTTCTTCCGGTAAGGCCTGTGTCTCCCTGCGGACCTCCTATGACAAACCGGCCGGTTGGGTTGATGTGGTATGTGATGTGTTCTTCGTCAAGGAGTTTTTTTGGTATAACAGGCTTTATGATTTTTTCGATAATGTCTTCTTTCATTTCTCTCAGCGTTATATCAGGACTGTGCTGGGATGAAATGACTATTGTGTTTATCTTGTGGGGTTTACCGTTTTTGTACTGTACGGTTACCTGGGTTTTTCCATCCGGCCTCAGGTAATCAAGAATATCCTTTTTCCTGACCTCGGTAAGGCGCATTGCCAGTTTGTGCGCGAGCATTATCGGCATAGGCATAAGCTCCGGGGTCTCATTGCACGCATACCCGAACATAAGGCCCTGATCTCCGGCGCCGCCTGGATCAACTCCCGCAGCGATATCAGCAGACTGTTCATGGATGGATGTGATCACGGCGCATGTCTCATAATCAAATCCGTATTTAGCACGGGTATAACCGATGTCTTTTATGGTATTTCTTACTATGGAGGGTATGTCCGCGTAACAGGAAGTAGTTATTTCGCCGGCAACAAACGCCAGTCCGGTGGTAAGGAGCGTCTCACACGCTACCCTTGAGTTCTTGTCTTCTGATAAGATTTTATCAAGGATCGCATCTGATATCTGGTCAGCGATTTTATCCGGATGTCCCTCAGTTACAGATTCAGAAGTGAACAGGTAGTCTTTTTTCTTCATGCTCATGATTTTTTCCTCCGAGAATAGCGTTAGATTTATATTAAAGCACGATTAGTGTCTTTTGTCAAAACGGTAAGAGCGGTTTTACGGTCAGTTAAATGGGCGGATATCTCTCTGAATTGTTTGACAACCCATCATGAATTCGGGTTATATTAAGTGGATGCGTTGCTGCTGCAAAGGATTACTCTATGCTTGACTCTATTACAGTTAAAGGGGCAAAGGTCCATAATCTAAAAAACATTAACGTAGTAATCCCCAGAGAAAAGTTTGTGGTTATTACGGGACCGTCCGGCTCGGGAAAATCCTCTCTTGCATTTGATACCTTATACGCCGAAGGCCAGCGGCGTTATGTTGAAAGCATGTCCTCTTACGCAAGTCAGTTCCTTAAGCAGATGCAAAAACCTGATGTTGACCTGATTGAAGGGCTTTCTCCGTCAATAGCAATTGAGCAGAAAACCATATCGAAAAATCCCCGCTCGACTCTGGGGACAATTACAGAGATATATGACTATTTGAGGGTGCTCTTTTCCCGCATCGGAAGCAGGGACTGCTATAAGTGCGGAAGCCCGATAACCGCTCAGGATACACGGCAGATCGTTGACTCGGTAATAAGCCTGCCTGCCGGAACGCGTGTACAGATCCTTTCCCCGATCGTATCCGGAAGAAAAGGGGAATACAAAAAAGAACTGCGGGATATCAGGAAGCAGGGCTTTGCAAGGGCCAGGATTGACGGAAACATGGTGGACCTGACACAGGAGATTGAACTTAACAGGCATAAAAGGCATAACATTGACATTGTAATTGACAGGTTGATAATCAAGGTCGGTATAGAGAGACGCTTAACAGAATCAATAGAGCTGGCGATGAGATATACGGGTGTAGTAATCATAAACATGATCGGGGACCAGCCCGGGGTCAGCGGGGGCGGAAAAGACATTTTTTTCAGCAGAGAACTCGCATGTCCCAGGTGCGGAATAAGTTATCCTGAAATAAGCCCGAGGTTTTTTTCCTTTAACAGTCCATATGGTGCATGTTCCAGGTGCAGGGGCCTTGGATATGAGAGTATCGAGGAAAATGAACATCCCGCGGATATGAAAGTTTGTTCGCTCTGTAATGGTTATCGTTTGAGAAAAGAAGCCCTTGGTGTCAGGGTAAATGGTATGAATATAGGCGAGCTTTCAAATATGTCAATCAGAGACGCGATTGTTTTTTTCAGTAATCTCCAGCTTGATGACAGGGAGCGGATCATAGCGTCCAGGATTCTGAAGGAGATCTTGGAAAGGCTGGTATTTCTGGAGAAAGTTGGAGTCGGATATCTTACTTTGAGCAGGCCGGCATTTACACTGTCAGGCGGTGAAGGACAAAGGATAAGACTTGCTTCGCAGATCGGCTCTTCACTTTCAGGTACACTCTATATACTTGATGAGCCAAGTATCGGACTTCATCCCCAGGATTGCGGGAGACTGCTTGACAGTTTGTGTAAACTCAGGGACATGGGGAATACAGTAATAGTTGTTGAGCATGATGAAGACACAATCAGGAGAGCAGACCATATAATCGACATGGGTCCGGCTGCGGGTGTAAACGGCGGCATGGTAGTGGCTGAAGGAAATGCCGCTGCTATTGCTGATAACGCAAATTCACCCACAGGGGCTTTTTTGCGTGGTGATATCATAATCCCTATTCCCGTTAAAAGAAAAAAGCCGGAGGATTTCGTCACAATAGCAGGTGCACGGGAGTTTAATCTAAAGAACATTGACGTAAGAATCCCTTTGGGAGTGTTTACATGTGTGACGGGAGTCTCGGGTTCGGGGAAAAGTACGGTTGTTTTTGAGATCCTTTATAAGGCTGTCGCCGGAAGGCTTTACCCGGTTAGAAAGAAGGTCCCGCCAGGGTCTTCAAACGGAGTGGATGTGTTAGGCCGGAGGATAGGAAAGCATGCTGAGATAAGGGGGATTGAAAAGATAGACAAGGTGATCGATATAGACCAGTCTCCTCTTGGGAAGACTCCCCGTTCGAATCCTGCGACATACACCGGCATTTTTACACTCATTCGGAATTATTTCTCCCAGATCCCCGAGTCGAGGGTAAGGGGGTACAAGCCCGGCAGATTCAGTTTTAATGTGCCGTCCGCCTCAGGCGGAGGCAGGTGTGAAACCTGTAAGGGCGACGGGCTGATTAAAGTGGCTATGCATTTTCTTCCTGATATGTATGTGCCGTGCGAAG
>CAZNPC010000015.1:0-33310 GCA_964574765.1 uncultured Nitrospirales bacterium
GAGACACTATATTAGAATATTTAGGTGAGATCACTATAGCACCAATAACATCTACAATCAGAGACATTCCAAGCGAAGTATCGTTGTCCCGTGATGACGGCATGAAGAATGATTGTGTTATTAACTGCGATCACATTCAGACAGTTTCAAAATCAAAAATTGGTTCATTAATTACAACTCTATCAAACAATAAGCTTAAAGACCTTCGTAGTGCCATATGTTTTTCATTAAATCTTTGACTGAAAATAGATAACAACCCAATCCAGCCCACCTGCTTTCTTGCGAAAGCAAGAAGGGGGGCTGATTTTTACGTTAGGCAAACAAATATCATTTGATCTTGTTAATAGCGAAATATCATTAATAATATTCATTGTTGTTGTGAGTCTTTTTTTAGAAACGTCTCAATTTCGTGTTCGAAATTATCGCTTAGAATTCCCTTGCCGATATTATCCTTTATTTCCTGCATGCCCCACGCCCTGACTTCATCGATTTCGTCATCTTGGAAATTTATCTCTCCATCAAAATCGCAGGAATAAGTGTAAACAAGCTCTGTTTCATAAGAATTTGAATGAATATAGGAATACAGGAACTTCGGGGCGCAGGAAGATATACCGAGTTCCTCTTCAAGTTCCCGAAGCACTGCCAGTTCAAGGGATTCGCCGGCATTTACATGCCCGCCTACTGATGTATCCCATTTGCCCGGTGCTACGTCCTTGTCCATTGAGCGTTTCTGAAGGAACAGCTCACCCTTTCCGTTGAACACAAGCACATGCACGACCCTGTGAATTAATGAAGGGTTGCCGTGTATCTCAGTCCTTGGAAGAGTATTGATAACCTCTCCGGCAGATGTAACTATATCCAACAGCTCTTGTTCTTCGTTCATATTATTGGCAATATTATAAATTAGTTGATATAGTTTTTGTATGAAACATAATTTCGAAGTTGCACGACCGGGTAAAGGCATCGCCCTTACAATAGCCGGTGCTGACCCCACAGGCGGCGCTGGAATTCAGGCGGACCTGAAGACCTTCAGGTCAATGAATGTCTATGGACTTGCTGTGATAACGGCGCTGACCGCGCAGAACACAGAGGGGGTTGAAGGCATTCAGGAGATATCCTCTGATTTTGTCTCAAAACAGCTTGAAGTGCTTTTGAATGATGTAAGGCCCGGAGCATGTAAGACAGGCATGCTGTACAGCGCTGAAATAATACGTATAGTTGCTGATCAGGTCAAAAAACATTCTTTAAATAAATTTGTAGTAGACCCCGTTACATTATCATCAACAGGAGTCCCTCTTGCCGGGAATGAAATGCTTTCGGCAATGAAGGACCTTTTATTGCCGCTGTCGACTGTAATAACACCTAACATATACGAAGCGGCTCTGCTGACAGGGATAGATATAAAGGATGAGGAAGATATAAAAAAGGCCGCTGCCGGATTAAAAAAACTCGGCCCGGAGTTTGTGATAATTACGGGCGGACACCTTAAGGCAAAGGCGATAGACCTGCTTTTTGACGGCAAAGAATTTCTGACTCTGGAGAATGAGATGCTCGAAGGCGAATACCACGGCACAGGATGTGTTTTCTCCTCGGTCATAACGGCCGGCCTTGCTTCAGGCTATGACATAAGGGAATCTTTTGTGAAAGCAAAGGAATTTGTATGGAAGGCCATGAAGTCAGCTGTTTCTATAGGAAAAGGTTTGAAGATACTAGATATTTAATTTCAAATTGCAAAATTAACAATTAGCATTTAAAAGTTGTTTAATTATTGTCAAATGCTGACTTTGCATTAATAATTTTAAAATGAATCAGGTTGTAACTCGTATCGCACCTGCCTCTACCTACGGCAGACAAGTACCGGCTGGCAGGACTGGTAATATTGATACTGTCTTTCGCATCAGGCCAACCCGCTTCCTGGTTTGTCTATAAGGTTTACGAACAGGGAAACTGCTTCTTAAAATGTCTATGGTGAATAATCAGGGCAACTGCCTCCTGATTCCCATAATCGACCATATCACTTATTAAGAATGGTTAAACAGGAAGTCTGACTCTTCATTTCCGCAATCGACAATTGATTAGATTCTGTTTGAGCAATTAGGTTGTGAGGCATTCCGGTGAATTCCCCGGCGTTTTCTTTTAAAGGAGTCGCACGGCAATTCATCATCAAACTTCCGGTTTCTGTAATGAAATGAGTCGTACCTGCCAGTATGCAGGTTGGTTTAGTCGCCAGTTTATCCGCCTGGTAGTGTGGCGGACATTCATCATCAGTCTCCCTGCTCTGGGTAGAGGAAGGTTGCATTATAAGTTTGTGATGCTGTCTTGTGCATCAGGAAGGACAAGTGACCCGTGAGGGCTAAGGGGGTTATATAGACAGAAAAGGCTGTCTCAGTTCAAGAAGTTCGATTTTCATTGATCATTGCTAATTTTACCCGTCTCGCCGAGGTCTGTAAAGGCGGACATTTTGCATTTATTAACTTTTAACCCGTATCACGGTTTTCACATTCCCTCTTGGATTGAAATCTCCGATTACTTCAAGATATCTCGGTTTTAGGAGTTTCTTCAGGTCATCAAATATCCTGTTTGCCGCGGCTTCGTGGGACAAAGAGCGGTCCCTGAATTTATTCAGATAAAGTTTGACTGATTTTAATTCGACAATGTATTTATCAGGGACATAATTTATCCTGATGGCTGCAAAGTCCGGATAGCCGGACCGTGGGCACAGGCATGTGAACTCAGGGAAACTGATCTCGATGTTATAGTCCCTGTCAGGGCTTGGATTGGGCCATTTTTCAAGCCTTGCTTTTGATACCTCCGACTGTCCGTATTTCGTTTTCTTCATGGCTTAACTGTTTTCAGCGTTTTTCTCCAGGAAAAGCGTCTGTGTCGGATAGGCGAATTCGATTCCGCGCTTTTCAAATTCTTCATTTATCGCAAAGTTGATCTCCTGCTGTATGTCCATATATTTGTTATAGTCACCGCTTGAAACGTAATAAACAACCTCAAAATTAAGGCTGAAGTCGCCGTATGAAGAAAAATGGGCCCGGTCAATAACCGCATTATCTATGTTTTTGATAATATCTGTGAGTATTCCGGGGATTTCCTTTAATTTCTGGTTGGGTGTCTGGTATGTTACTCCAAGCTTGAAAACTACGCGCCGTTTTTCCATCTTTTTATAATTACGCACTCTTGAATTTGTCAGGTCGGTATTGGAAAAAACAAGCTGTTCCCCTCCGAGACTTCGAACCCTCGTGGTCTTGATGCCTATGTGTTCAATAGATCCCATGTAATCCCCGATAATTATAAAATCTCCAATCTTAAAGGGACGGTCAAACAGTATGGAAAAGTAGCTGAACAGGTCGCCCAAAAGAGCCTGGGCGGCAAGGGCCACGGCTATACCGCCTATGCCGAGGCCGGCAATTACGGTATTTATCTCAAATCCCAGGTTGTCCAGAAGGAAGATTATTCCCACGATCCATATTATTACTTTAATAACCGGCATAAGCCCTTTGACGTCCCGCTTCGTTGCTTCATCTGTTTCTTTTTTCAGCCAGTGTGCTTCAAGCACATAGGAGAACAGCAGGATCAGGAACCGTATCCCGATAAACGTAATAAGGATCACACCAAGGACATCGATAATCCTGACTGTGGCCGGGCTAAGGTTCAGGCTTTTGGCGGCAAGGTAAATGACTGCGAAATAAAGAAGGGGGATTAATTTCTTGTCAATGCTCTGGATCAGAAAGTCATCTATTGTTGTAGCTGTTTTTTTTGCCCATTCCTTAAGCCGGTGTATTACTATGCTTTTGAGAATACGCACCGCGAGCATGCCGAGGACAAAGATTGCCGCAAACACCAGATAGCTCTGTACGGTGTTATTAAAAAATGACTGTTGAAGAAGTTCTTTCATAATGTCCCTCCGGAATTACTTTTAACTGTACCTTATCATCATACCTAGCAGAGTGTTCTTTTGCGAATTATACTATCAGAGCCTGTACTCACTGTCAATTGCCGAATATGCCTGTGATTCGGCTGAAATTCCGGGATGGAACGGCTTGTTATTTATGCCGAAAATCGTTTAAATTAAAAGATATGGCAAAATTTTGCCGCCGGCTTGAATTATGGCTCTTCTTGAAATAAAAAAATATCCGGAAAAGGTTTTGTCAGAGAAGGCAGAGCCTGTTGAAGTGTTCGACAGCGGGCTTCAACAACTTATCGACGACATGATCGAGACCATGTATGCCGCGCCCGGTATAGGGCTGGCGGCCAACCAGGTCGGTGTTTTAAAACAGGTAATGGTAATTGATATAAGCTCCAGGGATGAGAAGATTCCTCTGGTCGTGCTTGTGAATCCAGAGATAACATCTTCTGAGGGCGAGATAGAGGCAGAAGAAGGATGTCTCAGCGTACCGGGCTATCTGACAGTTCTGAAAAGGGCTGAAAAGGTAAAAGTTAAAGGGTTTGACCGGGATGGGAAACCGGTAGAGGTCGAGAGTGAAGGCCTGTTGTCAAGAGTGCTTCAGCACGAGATAGACCATCTTAATGGTATTTTGCTGATAGAGAGAATAGGAAGGCTTAAAAAAGAGCTGTTTAAAAAACGTTTTGCAAGAGAAAAAATATTGAATAAATAAAAAGAACACAACAGGGAAAGGTTTTATGTTTCGCCCTTTCCCTGTTTCCCACTTCTTTTCGAAAGGTGATCTTTTGAGAATTATTTATTTTGGCACTCCCGAGTTTTCCTTACAGCCTCTAAGGGCACTGCTGAATTCAGAGCATGAAGTACTGGCTGTTGTTACTCAACCTGATAGAAAGAAGGGAAGAGGCAAGATAGTCGCGCTGAGCTCTGTCAAACTGGAAGCGCAAAGGGCCGGGCTTGAAATATTACAACCTTATAAGGTGAGAGAATCCGCATTTATTGATGAGATAAGGTCCCTGGCCCCTGCGGTGATAGTTGTAGTAGCTTATGGACAGATACTGCCTTTGGAAATACTGAAAATGCCGGAGTTTGGCTGTATTAACATCCACGCATCGATTCTTCCAAAATATCGTGGTGCGGCTCCGATAAACTGGGCCATTGTGAACGGAGAAGAAAAGACGGGCGTAACAACTATGCTGATGGACGAAGGAATGGATACGGGCCCGATACTGCTTCAGGAAGAGACTCAGATCAGGGCGGATGATACTGCATCCAGTTTATCTGTCAGGCTTTCCGGGATGGGCGCAGGCCTGTTGTTAAAGACGTTGGAAAAACTGGAACAGGGCAGCCTGAAACAGGTGCCTCAGTCAGCAGATGCATCATATGCTCCCGCCCTGAAAAAAGCAGATGGATTGATTGAATGGTCAAAATCGGCCTCTGAGCTCTGCAATTTCATAAAGGGAATGAACCCATGGCCCGGCGCCTATGGTTTTATTGAAGGCAAAAGGGTTAAAATCCTAAAGGCTGTTTCTGTTGGAGGCATTGGTGAGCCCGGTGTGATAAATAAGGTTGAAGGGGATGAATTGTTCGTGGGTACGGGAAAGGGAATACTCTCAATAAGGGAACTGCAGCCTTCCGGAAAGCCGGAAATGGCTGTAAGGGCGTTCATACAGGGAAGAAGATTAAGTGAAGGGATGAGATTTGATGAAGAATCAGTGGGCTAGGGGATTATTTTTCAAGCTTGGATATCCGGCACTGCTTATATACAGTTGGGTCTTTAGAGTTAAGAAAGACAGGATACAGAACCTGCTTATAGATGTAAATAACCGTCTTGTCCGGCGTTCCTGGACCACTCCCGCGAAGAGGATACTGCTGCTCCTGCCGCATTGCCTGCAGCGCAGTGAGTGCAATATCAAGATCACGTTCAATGTTTATAATTGTGAGGCGTGCGGCAAGTGCGGTATAAAGGACTTTACGGAAATAGCCAAAGAACTGGGGCTGGAACTGTTTATTGCTACCGGGGGTACGATAGCGAGAAGGGTTGTGGTAGATACGAAACCGGAGGCAATTGTAGCGGTTGCATGCGAGCGGGATCTGTCAAGCGGACTAATAGATACTTATCCTCTTCCTCTTCTGGGCGTTATCAACGAGAGGCCGTTCGGCCCGTGTTTTAACACAAGGGTTGATATTGGGAAGGTGAAAGAAGCTCTCGGTTTTTTTGCGGTGGGGAAGTGACAGTGCTGAAAAACGTATTCAGAGTAATGATTTATTTCGTCGGATTTACGGTTGTAGGAACAGTCGCCGCGTTTCTGCTGTTTAAAGTTGTCGATACCGAGAAGACGGCAACAGTGCCGTCGGTTACGGGGAAAAGTGTTTCAGAAGCAAGAGATATTTTTGAAGCCGCAGGGCTTATTATGGAAATCAGGGCGGAATATTATGATGACACGACTCCGCCGGGAGTTATTATGAGCCAGGATGTGAATCCTTATGGAATGGTTGAGGATGGATCAATTATCGGCGTGACAGTAAGTATGGGCCGTGAAATGTATGATGTGCCTTTTTTTGAAGGCCTTGATATCGAAGATGTCAAGGAGAGAGTAAATCAGTTAGGCATGGAAATTGGGAAAATAACAAATGTCCATTCTGATTCAGTTGAAAAAAACAGGGTTATTACACAGAGGCCGTTACCCGGCAATGTGACTGACAACAAGATAAGTCTTGTAGTCAGTTCAGGTCCCTACGATATATCCTACACTTGCCCCTCATTTACAGACATGACTCTTGTGGAGGCCAGAAAAACAGCGGCAGTACTTGGCCTTAAGCTGATGGTTTACGACAGCGGCAGGGTTGTAATCTTCCAGAAGCCGGAGGCGGGGGCGATAGTCAGGAAAGGTGATACAGTTGAGATTACCCTTGGACGCGGCAGCGGGTTCTGGTTTTGATAAAACCATTGACTATTGACCATTGTCAATTGATGATTAACAGAGAAATCAGGATTTTAAAAATAAACAATTAACGATCGTAAATCGAAAATTATAACGGAGGGTATTTATGGTAAGGATAGCACCGTCAATTTTATCTGCAGATTTTTCCAGACTTGGTGAGGAGATAAAAGAGGCTGAAAAGGCCGGAGCCGACCTTATTCACATCGATGTCATGGATGGTCATTTTGTGCCGAATTTGACGATCGGCCCTCCAGTGGTAAAGGCAGTTAGAAAAGTTACCGGACTTCCGCTGGACGTGCACCTTATGATAGAAAACCCCGACGGGTTTGTTGAAGATTTTGTAAAGGCAGGAGCCGACCTTATAACAATACATGCGGAAGCGTCCCTGCATCTGGACAGAAGTGTCAATTATATAAGAGAGTGCGGTGTAAAGGCCGGTGTCTCACTCAACCCTTCCACGCCATTGAATGTCCTTGACTTTGTACTGTCGGAAGTTGATATGGTGCTGCTGATGTCTGTTAATCCGGGTTTCGGAGGCCAGAAATTCATACCTCAGACCATGGATAAAATCAGGATGCTTAAGGATATTATTCAGAGAAAAGGTATCAAGGCCGATATTGAAGTGGACGGAGGAGTGAATACGGATAATGCAGGTGAGGTTGCCGCGGCAGGTGCCGATATCATGGTTATGGGCAGTGCCTTTTTTAATTCGAAGGATTATTCCGCAGTGGTTAAAACTATCAGGGAAAAATGCGGGTAAATTTACCGGGTCAAATTGAAAATAACAGACATTTTTGAACAGGCGGAGAAATGCAGGGAATCAGCCCGGTATGACAGGGCCGTGGAGCTGTATAAAAAGGCCCTCGGTGGTTACAAACAAAAGTCTGATATCCGGGGAATACTTGACTGTTTTCTTTCTATTGCGGACACATTAAGAGCGCGGGGCGATTTTACTGATGCGCGGTCTAATTATGAAAGGGGCTTTGCCCTTGCAGCTGCTATCGATGAGAGGGCGTCTGAAGCGGATGCGATGGCAGGCATCGGTCTTTGCCAGAGAGCTCTTGGGTCATGGAAGGAAGCTCTCGTGCAGATTAACGGAGCGCTAAGAATTTATAAACAACTTGGCGACAGACAGGGAGAGGCCTATTCTGTCTGGGCCAGGGCCGGTACTTACAGAATAAAAGGCGACATAAAGAAGGCCATTCAGACATTTCATTTTGCCCTTGAGAAATTCAGGGGACTGAAAGACAGGGCAGGGACCGGTTATTCTTACTGCGGCCTGGGAGGCTGTTCAAGAGTTGCGTGTGAATACAGGGATTCCGGGAAGTATTACAGGACAGCTAACAGTATCTTCAGCAGGACAGGTGACCGTTTTGGACTTGCGTATTCATTTTGCGGTATTGGTAATGCCGCAAGGATGCGGGGTGAATTTAAAGAGGCGCTGTCATATTTTAGAAAAGCCTCGGCTATTTACCGGAAGATAGGGGACAGGGTCAGCTATGCTTATACTCTCTGGGCTGAGGGAACAACGTATAAAATGCTGGGCAACATGAAACTGGCGAGGAAGAAACTGAAAGATGCCGAAGCATATTTCAGAAAAACAAAAGACCCAAGGGGACAGATCTACTGCAGGCTTGGTTTTGGAGAGTTGGAGTATCTCAAAGGTAATGAAGAGAAAGCCGGGAAGATACTGGCTGATTCAGCCAATCTGGCAGAGCTGTATGATTTTAGGGTTGAAAGCGGGTATTCGAAGAAACTGCTTAGGGGTATTAAGCTCCGCAAAGGGTTTCCATATAATCTGCCGTAAATAAGAAAATCAGGGCAAAAAAACCGTTAATATTCACTATTTGACAACAATCGCTAATCCTTGAAATAAAGCAGTCTATCTGTTAGTATGAACTGAATTCATAATATTATAATATGAACGCATCTGACGAACGTTCCGATCAGAATGAGCTGCTAAAGGCTGATATTCTTTACAGGGTAATAGCCAGGGCACTTGATTTTATCATCATAGGTATTTTGTTTGAATTAATACCTAAGGTAGGCTACTTTGCCGGTTTGATATATCTGTTAATAGGTGACGGGCTGTTTGAAGGCAGGAGTATCGGTAAGCGTCTTATCAAACTGAAAACTGTTCTTGTTAAGACCGGCGGCCCCTGCAGTTTCAGAGAGTCCATCATAAGGAATTCAACTTTTGCCGTTGGTTATCTCCTTATGTCCATACCGCTTATTGGCTTTATCTTTCCTCTGGTGGTTATTGTGTTTGAAGGCCTGCTGATAGTCGGCAGCAACAAAGGGATGAGACTCGGTGATGAAATCGCGAATACGCAGGTCATTGCGGACGGTGAAGCTGTTTTATATGACACAGCGGATAAAGAAGATGTTTACTCTTAACATGCTGATAAGGGAGGATTAAGTGTTTCAGAATATACTTGGTTGGTTCTCGAATGACCTTGCTGTAGATCTTGGGACGGCGAATACTCTTGTGTTTGTAAAGGACAGGGGTGTTGTCTGCAATGAACCTTCTGTTGTCGCATTGTTGCGGGATACCGGAAAGGTCATAGCAGTTGGGGCCGAAGCTCAAAGAATGCTTGGCAAGACGCCTGCCAATATTATCGCTATGAGGCCGCTGAAGGAAGGTGTCATCGCGGATTTTGACAAAACAGGTGAAATGCTCAAATACTTTATAAGAAAAGTTCATAACAGGAAAAGTTTTATTTCACCGAGAATCGTGATTGGGGTTCCTTCCGCCATAACCCAGGTCGAACAGAGAGCTGTAAAGGATGCCGCTCAGGTATCCGGGGCCAGGGAGATTTATCTGATCGAAGAGCCGATGGCAGCCGCCCTGGGTGTGGGTCTTCCTATCGGAGAGCCGTCGGGCAATATGATAGTTGATATAGGAGGCGGAACCACTGATGTTGCTGTCATTTCTCTGCACGGTGTTGTTTACAGTAAGGCTATGAGAGTCGGCGGCGATAAAATGGACGAGGCGATCGTCAGCTTTATCAAGAGCAAGACAAAGATCCTTATTGGTGATAGAACAGCCGAATATATTAAGAGATATCTTGGGTCTGCATTTAAGGTCGGCAAATCAGACAAGAGTATCGAGGTCAAGGGCAGGGATCTTGTTTCAGGTATCCCAAAGACCATTACGATATTCGAGGATGAGATTCGTGAGGCCATAAGCGAGCCGGTTAATGTGATCATTAACACAATAAAGGTTGCTCTTGAAAATACGCCTCCGGAACTTGCGTCTGATATAGTTGACAGGGGCATTGTGCTTGCCGGCGGCGGTGCCTTATTAAGAGGTCTGGACCTTCTTCTGAAAAGTGAGACCGACCTTCCGGTTATCGTTGCCGAGGATCCGCTTGGCGCGGTCGTGAATGGTGTAGGGAAAGTACTGGATGATCTGGATATTCTTAAGAGGGTGTCATTATAACGCTGTCAATTAATCCGGACTTAACTTACTGCGCCTGTTCCACGAGCCCTTTGACTGCAAGGGGAGCGCCGGCAACAAAGTGTAATCTTTGATGTTAGCAAGGAAAAAGTATCTTACATTCATAATTCTTCTTCTGCTGATATTTGCCCTGCTTACCTATCAGGGTATCAAGAGAAGTAAAGACACCGCCAAATTCGATGTTCTGCATTACCCGATCCAGATCCTTGAACAGGGGATTTCCGATGTTACTGACGGAATAGTTGATCTTTTCAATACTTATATTCTGATCGCCGGTAAGGAAGATGAGAACAAGAGACTGATGGAACGTATAAAAGAGGTCGAACGGGAGAGGAATGAATATGTGGAAGCCCTGCATGAAAATGAAAGGTTAAGACATCTCCTTGACCTGAAACAGAAAAGGGCGGACTATGTTACGACGGCAGAAGTGTTCGCAAGAGACCCGACCAACTGGTTTCAGGTCCTTTGGATCAGGAAAGGAATGAAGGATAATATTCTTAAGGATATGATCGCGGTTACTCCTTCCGGAGCTGTCGGCAGGATCCACAGGGTTTTGAACAGGAGATCGAATATTGTCCTTATAACTGATGTTAATTCATCGGTTGCCGTCAGGCTCCAGTCATCAAGGATTGAAGGTATCCTGGAAGGGCGCGGCGATGACAAATGCAATCTTAAGTACATACCGCAGGATATTAACATAGTTGTTGGTGATAAGGTCGTGACTTCAGGACTTGACGGTATTTATCCTGATGGATTTCTTGTGGGGGCCGTGTCTGATGTAAAAAAGAAGACGGGCGAATTCTTTCAGACAATTGAGGTCACCCCGGCTCAAAATCCCAATACAGTGGAGGAAGTTTTAATACTAAAAAGATGATAGCTTTTTCAAAGTATATATTGGCTGCGATTTTTTTTATCTCGATTCAGGCGGTATTTTTCAAAGGTATAAAGCCTGACCTGGTGCTCATCCTCGTTTTCTTTTATTCGCTCAAGAACGGATCAAAAAAAGGAATGGTATACGGTGCTGTAACCGGCGTTATGATAGATTCTGCCAGCGGAGTTATTTTCGGACCGAATATTATAAGTAAGATGTTTATCGGTTATGCCGTGGCTTCGATCAGGCAGGGGTTATTTCAATGGAACTTTTTTGCAAGCACCCTGATGGCAGCCATTTTTTCTTTGTTTGATATACTGATGATACATATCTGTTATGAGATATTTGCCGGCATATCTTTTATGAGCAGGCCGATGAATATTCCCCTTTTGCAGGTGCTTTACACAACGGGATTTAGTCTCCTGGCATATCCTTTTCTAAACTCTGAGGAGGAAACGAGATCACTGATTTAGAAGCGGATAAGGAACCGGAATGGATAGAAGGATAATTGTCTGGGCATACATTATCGGTATTCTTTTCGCAATTTATTTCCTGAGGCTTTGGGATCTGCAGATAATCAAGGGCAAGGAATTCAAGAAAATCGCTGAAAGCAACAGACTGAGGATTGTCGAGATACCGGCTCCGCGGGGTGTTATCTACGACAGGAATGATATGCCCCTCGTAAAGAATATCCCGTCTTTTGATATATCGGTTGTGACTGAAGACCTTCCCGAAGACCCTGAGATGCTGGAAGAGCTGGGCAGACTTGTCGGCCTTTCATCCGAGGAGATCAGGGAAAGAGTTGAAAAGGCTGTGGGAGATCCGTTTGGGCCTGTAAAACTTAAACAGGATGTTTCTCTGAAAGAAGTTGCTTTTGTTGAGGCAAGAAAGATGGATTACCCGAGCCTGCAGGTAGAGGTCGTGATCAGCAGAGAATATATTTATGGAGATCTTGCGAGCCATGTTATCGGATATCTGGGACATCTGACCCTGGAGCAGGTGAGAGATCCCGAATACAGTGATGTCCCGGTCAGAGCTTTTATAGGCCAGCGCGGCATCGAAAAGATCCATGACAGGGAATTGAGAGGAACAGCAGGCAGAAAGATTCTCGAGGTCGATGCTATAGGCAGGGTAATAGAGGTTGTCGGGATTCAACAGCCTGTCAAGGGAAGTGATGTAAAGCTCACTCTTGACTTGAAGCTCCAGTCAGAGGCGGAGGATGCGCTTGGAGACAGGGCAGGGGCCGTAGTAGTCCTTGACGCGAACTCAGGTGAGATCCTTGCCCTTGTCAGTGTGCCTGCGTTTGACCCGAATCTTTTTTCAAGGGGAATCAGTATCAATGACTGGAAAAAATTGGCAGGTGATCCTAAGAAGCCTTTTCTCAACAGGGCCATTCAGAGCCAGTATCCGCCTGGGTCCACTTTTAAGATCATTACCGCACTGGCCGCGCTAGAAGAAGGGATAGTCTCAAACAGTGCAAAGTTTTATTGTTCCGGGTCAATTGATATCGGCAGAAAGTTTAAGTGCTGGAAAAAACAGGGACACGGCTCTATCAACCTGCACGACGCAATTGTTGAGTCGTGTGATGTCTATTTTTATGAAGTGGGCAGAAGAATTGATATCGACACTCTCGCAGGGTACGCCCTTGATTACGGCCTTGGAAGCCCTACAGGTGTTGAACTTGAAGGCGAAAGGAGCGGGATAGTACCATCTACCGAATGGAAATTGAAAAAGAAAAACCAGCGGTGGTATTTGGGTGAGACCTTAAACACAGTGATCGGGCAGGGGTACCTGTCTGCCACGCCTTTACAGATGGCGCGGCTTACCGCTGCAGTAGTCAACGGCGGCAAATTGCTCAATCTCAGTCTTCTGTCGACACCTGACCCTGGAAAAGATCCGGATCGGATGATTGATATCAAGCCTGAAAATATCGAAATTGTAAAGAAGGCGCTTATGGCTGTTGTCTCAGATAAGGACGGGACAGGTCACATGGCGAAGTCGGAAATTGTAGATATAGGCGGCAAGACAGGGACGACGCAGGTAGTCACAGCGGATGACGGCAGAGTTAAAGTCCCGGAGAAATTCAGGGACCATGCCTGGTTTGTGGCATTCGCGCCTGAAGAAAACCCTAAGATTGCAGTGGCGGTGTTTGTCGAACACGGAGGACACGGAAGCACGGCAGCCGCGCCTGTAGCAAAGAGAGTAATAGAGAAATATTTCAATGAAAGAGCGCAGATTAGCACAGATTAAAAATATGCTGATGACCGCAGTCAAATCTGTGATCATCCCTGCCTGCCGGCCCGCTTCGCCGAAGCGAGGCGAGCCGGCAGGTGCTGACAATCAGCGATCATCTGTGTTTATTTAATATGATAGACAGAAGACTTCTTAAAAACTTTGACTGGAGCATTTTTTTCTTTGCGATCCTTCTGTCTCTTATCGGGGTAATGACGATTTACAGTGCGACAAGGCCGGTCCTTGACGCGGCGCAGCAGTCATATTATCTGAAACAGCTTTACTGGATGGGCCTAGGGCTGATTTGTTTTTTCGCTGTTGTCAGTATCGACTATAGATGGCTTATAAAGTTCGCATATGTATTTTTCTTTATAGGTATTATTCTCCTGATAATAGTGCTTGTGGCAGGCAAAAAAGGCATGGGGGCTCAGAGATGGATCCCGTTGGGATTTATGTCATTTCAGCCATCCGAGTTCTTTAAATTCTTTTTTGTGATGGCGCTTGCGCGGTATCTTTCGGAACTCGATCAGAAGGTGGCTCTTGGCGTCAAAGAGCTCACGAAAATGACTCTGATCTTCTTTGCCTTTCCGGCGTTTCTGATTTTAAAGCAGCCTCATCTTGGAACGGTCGTGATTCTGCTCTTTGTTTTCATTTCAATGGTGCTGACTGCGGGCATCAGAAAAAAGATCATAGTCCTGACCGTGATTATCGGGCTGCTGTCTATGCCGTTTGTCGGCACTATATTGTGGGGAGAATTAAAGGGTTATCAGAAGCAGAGGATAATAGCTTTTGTTAATCCTTATGCCGATCAGCATGGAGTAGGATATCATGTAAAGCAGTCAAAGGTATCTATCGGTTCAGGTGGATTTTCCGGCAAGGGCTATATGAAAGGAACACAGGCCCCATTAAGGTTTTTGCCGGAAAAACATACGGATTTTATTTTCTCCGTATTTGCTGAAGAATGGGGTTTTGTAGGGAGTTTTGCTCTGTTTTTGCTCTATATTTTCATTATCATGAGAGGGCTTGAAACCGCGAGAAAAGCGAGAGATCCGGCCGGCAGTTTTCTCGCGCTTGGCGTTACTTTTATTCTTGCCTTTTATTTTTTCATTAATGTAGGCATGACCCTTGCTCTGCTTCCTGTTGTGGGTGTTCCTATGCCGTTTATTAGTTATGGCGGTACGGCATTACTTTCAAATTTCATTGCTATAGGTATTCTGGTGAATATCAGGATGCGCCGGTTCCCGCTGTTTTATTAGTTTTAATAATGCAGATCCGCGGGAATTGAAAAACTCTATTTGCCGATTGCGTTTGGCGTAATCGAGCACTATAAAATACACAAAGCCCGGACAATGTCGTATAATTGTTAAACAAAACCAGGGGTTTGAATCAGCATTGTTTATCAAAATAATTGAATACATAGGGAGTTTTGTAAAAGGCCCGCTTGAAGCAATTGGCCAGTTCATAATCCTTGTCTATTCCACGCTTCAATGGATCTTCAGATTTCCAGCAGACTTGAAGAATATCCTCAAACAAATGGTGGAGGTCGGTGTGAATTCCCTGCCGGTTGTTCTGATAACCGCTGTGTTTACCGGGATGGTACTTGCGCTTCAGAGTTATACCGGTTTCGAGCGGTTCGGCGCTGAAGGTCTTGTTGGAACGGTCGTGGCGCTGTCGATGACAAGGGAACTTGGCCCTGTTCTTACTGCACTTATAGTTACAGGACGCGCCGGCGCTTCCATGGCGGCGGAACTTGGAACCATGAGGGTAACCGAGCAGATTGACGCTCTTGAGACGCTCGCTACAAACCCTGTAAAATATCTCGTTGTGCCCAGGTTCATATCGGGACTGGTTATGCTTCCTTTTCTTACGGTAATATCTGATATCGTCGGAATAATGGGGGGCTATCTGGTTACTGTATCATTTCTCGGAGCCAGTGAAACTTCATACATGAGAATGACCTGGGACTATCTGGAGATGCAGGATATATACAGCGGCCTTATTAAAGCGTGTTTTTTCGGCGCGGCACTTTCGCTTATATGCTGTTATAAGGGTTTTTACACCAGAGGAGGTGCTGAGGGTGTCGGAAAGGCGACAACCGGAGCCGTAGTGCTGTCATTCATGACAATACTTATTTCAGACTACTTTTTATCATCCCTGTTATTCAAATGATCGAACTTATTGACATACACAAATCCTTTGGAACGAAACAGGTACTTTGCGGCGTTAACCTGAAGATCGAAAAAGGTGAAAGTGTAGTTATTATTGGCGGCAGCGGTTCAGGAAAGAGTGTTCTCCTGAAGCACATAATAGGACTTCTAAGACCTGACCGGGGTAAAGTGATCATTGACGGAGTTGAGATTACCGGCCTTGATGAGAAACACCTGAATGAGGTCAGAAAGAAGTTCGGAATGCTGTTTCAGTCAGCCGCGTTGTTTGATTCAATGCCTGTTTGGGAGAATGTCGGCTTTGGTTTAAGAAGACATGCTCATCTGCGTGAAGGCGAAATAAGGGAGATATCAGCTAATAAACTGAAAATGGTCGGACTTGTGGGAGTAAACGACATAATGCCCTCTGAACTCTCGGGCGGAATGCGTAAAAGAGTAGGGCTTGCAAGAGCTATAGCAATGGAACCGGAGATACTCCTTTATGATGAGCCTACCACTGGTCTGGACCCCATTATGGCTGATGCCATTAATGACCTCATAATAAATATGCGGGAGAAACTTAAAGTTACGTCATTCGCGATTACACATGATATGATCAGTGCTTATAAGATTGCAGATAGAATAGCGATGCTTTATAATGGTGTAATTATCGGTGTCGGCTCTCCGGATGAAATTAAGAACACTTCTGATCCTGTTATAAAGCAGTTTATAACCGGCAGTGCACTGGGGCCGATATCGCTTGAAGGGATAGAGTATGAAGACAGAGCTTAAAGTCGGGCTATTTGCCGTCATTGTGATAATTCTCCTGGCTTACATGACCTTTCAGGTCAGCGGCCTGGGTGTTGCCTGGAAAAAGGGTTACACGCTGTACGTGGTCTTTGATAACATTAGCGGCCTGGATGAAAAATCAAGGGTTAAAGTTGCCGGTGTAGACGCGGGTGTTGTTGGAAATGTGCGGCTTAAGAATGGCATGGCGAAACTATCTTTGCTGATCGACCCGGATGTAAAGATATATGCGGACGCAAAAGCGTCGCTTAGAGTGGCAGGGCTCCTGGGAGATAAATATCTTGCTATCTGGTCCGGGACTCCTTCCGAACGGCCTCTGAAGGACGGCGATGTAATTACAAATACCGAGGCTCCTATTGATATTGACGCGCTTGCTAACGAACTTACATCAGCCGCGACGTATATTAATGATCTGGCAGAGGCGCTTCTGGATATTTTCGGTGAAGATGAAAGAGGGTCTTTGAAAGATACTATTTATAACCTGCAGTCTGTTACTGCCAGCCTTGATGAAATTCTGGAGGAGGGCAAGGAACCTATAAAATCAACGATTGTGAAGCTTGAGGATTTCTCCTCCGTACTTCAGGACAAAGGACCGGGCCTGATTGATGATCTCAGCGCTGTTGCGAAAGACCTGCGGGCCCTGATAGGTGAGAACAGGTATGCCCTTAAAGAGAGCATCGAGAATTTGCAATCGGCTACGAAATCCGCGGACAGTATTGCGCAGAAACTGGAAAAGGGAGAAGGGACAATTGGAAAACTTCTTCATGATGAAAAGCTTTATGATTCAGTCAGCGGCCTTAGCGAAGGCATAGGAAAGGGCCTTGATGTGGTAAACCGGCTCAGGACTTTTGTGGATTTTCGTGCCGAGTATCTCAGGGATAATAACGACTGGAAGGGTTACTTCAACTTAACATTGAAACCCAAAGAAGACTATTATTATATTCTGGGCGCTGTATCAGACAATTTGGGATCAGCAGAGATCACGGATATTACTATCGATGGGGTTACTGTGAGGAAAGAGGAGGTTAAGAGAGAAATCGAATTTACCGCCCAGTTTGCAAAACGTATTAATGACCTTGCGTTGAGAGTTGGTTTAATGGAAAACACTTTTGGTTTTGGCGCTGACTACTTCCTGAAGTTCATGGGCGATGACCGGGTTAAAATTAGTGCTGATATTTGGGACTTCAACGCTGATGAAGCTGGAGCTGATGACGCCCATCTGCGGGTTGGCCTGGATTACACATTGTTTAAATATATTTTCATAAGTACCGGCCTTGATAATATTCTCAACAGTAAAAGGCGCGGGCTGTATGTGGGCGGAGGTATAAAGTTTGAAGATGAGGACCTTAAATATCTGATGGGGTCACTGCCGGGCATGTCGGTGAAGTAAACAGGCGTGAAATTAGTAATTACATCTGCGATGTCCAGACATCGAATTAGATTGAAGCCGCCGGTCTTGTTTAGAATGAGAAAAAAGTCTTTTAAGATGTGTATAATTTAGTGTTACCTCTGGTAACACAACGCAGGGAAAACATCTATTTATTAATATTCGTTCACTAACATTCACTGAACGTTTTTGTGGTGAATTAAGTAATTTTAAAACATTTGTATTAAATGTTAAAATACGAGGTGGCATATAGACAATGAAACTTCTCGAATATTGTAAGATCATGTTTTTAGCATTGGCATTTGTGTGCGCCGGAACCGTCAATGCGTTCGCTGAGGACACGAGCGCATCGGATCCTGATGCTTCCATGAAGAAAAACCCGGTTAATGCAGTCAGAGACTCGGTGTTGTCTTATTTTACGCCTGCAAGTGGTGTAGTGGTAAGCATTAAGGGCAATATCGTTAAAGTAAGATTGGAGACGGGAAAGAATCTGAAGAAGGGCATGAGACTCTCCGTTTTCAGGCAGGGTAAACCGTTCTACCACCCCGTGACAAAGGAGCCGCTTGGCAGATCTGAAAAAATGGCGGGAATTATCGAGATATTTGAACCCGGTTCAGAATCAGGATCAGCTTCTGACGGATCAATATATCCGGGCAGGATTGTCAGCGGTGAACCGGAGGCCGGAGATATAGCCAGAATAACTTCTTCAAAAATAAAACTGGCTTTTTTCCAGGATAGGAACGCGGAATGGAACCTGTCGGAGAATTTCTACAGGTCACTACTGAATTCAGGGCGGTTCTCATTCCTGGAATCATACGCCGGTACTGATGATCAGGAAGAACTTGCAGCGCTTGCCAGAGACATGGGAGCCGAGGCAGTTCTTTTTTTCTCGACTCCGGTGAGAAACAAAAAGCTATATCTGAACGCAAAACTTTTCTGGTCGAGCGATACAGTTAAAATAGGGGAAACGGAAGAGGAGGTTGGGATCAGTTTTGCAAAAGAGCTTGCCTCTGAGGAAGAACTTATATCTATGGTAACCGGCGACCGGGAACCATGGATCCGGCATGAGCTTGCCGATGGAGAACTGATCGCAATGGGTAATGTTGACGAAAACGAAGGAAGGGAGCTTGTTGTCAGTGACGGTTCCGGTATCCGGATTTATAATTTCGAACAGGAGCCTCAGGAGATCTGGTATATAAAAGGGAGTCCCAAAGAGAGAATAATTACCATTGACGTTCTCGACGTCAATGGTAACGGCAGGGATGAGATATTTGTTACAGCCATAAAAGATGTGAGGGTTAACGTTAATCTTACAAACAGTCAAGTTCAGAGAAAAAAGAGAGCCAGCTCGATGAATTCGTTTGTTATTGAATATGACCCGGAAGAAGGATACCGGAAGATATGGGACCATGCCCCGTATATTTTTAGAGTTATCGGGAAGAGTCTGGTAATGCAGAACTATACTCCATATAACGGCATAAGCGGTGCTGTGTATAAAGGCATGTGGAAGAACGGGAAATACCTGGTGGACAGGCCGCTTGAATTGCCTGCCGGTATTAATATATTCGGATTTACTTATGTTGACTGGCAGAATACCGGACATCCGGACATAGTTGCCTTTAATGACAAAGGCTATCTTACCCTTTACAGTGGGAAGGAATTAGTGTGGAAAAGCCGGGAATCATTCGGGGAATTTGATGTTTCATTTAAGCAGAAGTCTTTTTCAGTAGAAAGAACAGATAAGGAATGGTTTGTGAAAGGGCGGCTGATCACTGTTCAGACAGAACGGGGGCAGGAGGTCATAGCTGTCAAAAGAATCCCGTTTGCGGCGGTTGTTCCTGGAGCGGGCTTTAAAAAAACAGAGGTTTATTCTCTATGGTGGGACGGCGGGATGATGGATGAGGTGCAGGTTTTAGGCGGTATCAGCGGCGGTATAAAAGATTACTGGGTAGAAGGGGACAGCCTGTTTCTGATAGGAAAGCTGAATCTGCTGGGTTCTCTTTCAAAAATGATGTCAGGCGATTTTATTATGGGAAGCGTACTATATTATTACAACCTTTCGGGTAAATGAATATAAAGCACGTAGCGATAATTATGGACGGCAACGGCCGATGGGCCGAGTTGAGGGGCCTTTCCAGGATCGAAGGCCACAGGGAAGGCGTTAAGAGAGTAAGAGAGATCATTGATGCCTCTATTGAGCTGGGACTTAAAGCCCTTACTACTTATGCTTTTTCCATGGAGAATTGGCGGAGACCGAAAATTGAAGTAGATGCTTTAATGGAGCTGCTTAAATACTATCTCAGAAATGAGATGGAAAAAATGGCAAGAGATAACATAAAATTCAGGGCTATCGGGGATATTGAGAAGCTTCCGCGCAGTATTCAGAGACTATTAAAGGAGTTTGAATTAATGACCGAGAACAATACGGGCCTTTTGCTTACGGGTGCTTTAAGCTACGGCGGCAAAGAGGAGATCATCGCGGCGGTCAGGCGCATAATGAAATCAGGCGTGTCTGCTGAAGAGATCGATGAACATGTGTTTCAGAAGTATCTCTATACAGCCGGTCTGCCGGATCCTGACCTTATAATTCGTACAAGCGGAGAAAAAAGACTGAGCAATTTCCTTCTCTGGCAGTCTGCATATTCAGAACTTTTCTTTACTGAGACCATGTGGCCTGAATTTGGGAAGGATGAGTTTGTATCTGCTATTATGGAGTACCAGAAAAGAGAAAGAAGATTTGGTTCCCTACCAAGGGTTTTTAACTCTTGATTGTGCAGTGAGGAAAGGTTTAGAAAATAGTATTGAACATTCAAAGAGTTAAATCGGCCGCGATAATTCTGCCTGTCCTGATCTTTTATATATATTTCCTGCCCAGGTTTCCTTTTTTCCTCGGGTTGTTGATAGCTGCAGTTGTGCTCGCCATGCGTGAGTTCTATGTAATGTATAAAGTTCCTGCCAGG
Organism: uncultured Nitrospirales bacterium; assembly: GCA_964574765.1. Taxonomy (GTDB): domain Bacteria; phylum Nitrospirota; class Thermodesulfovibrionia; order UBA6902; family BMS3Bbin08; genus CAZNPC01. The sequence continues at coordinate 20,717 of CAZNPC010000015.1, forward strand.
CTCTATGTGCCCGGACTTATTATAGGCGGTACTCTGTTCTACATGGCATGCCGCCATCCTGCCTATTATCAGGAAGGTATTTTTTTAGGTTTGTTCCTGATGCTGTTCATAAGGCTTATTGCCTCGGAATCTCCATCAGGGAGCATGGCTGATATAGGCCCCCTTGGGCTGGGCTTTTTTTATGTGGCAGGGTTTATGAGTTTTCAGTGGTTTCTGGCAGAGGAAATTAATGGGAAAAAATATATTCTGCTGCTTTATGTGTCTGTATGGCTTGCTGACAGTATGGCTTATTATATAGGCACTACAATAGGAAGGAATAAACTGTACCCCTCAGTAAGTCCGAACAAAACCTTTGAAGGTGCTTTCGGCAGTATAATGGGAGGAATTGCCGGGGTTCTGATAATTAAGTATGCTGCCGGGATGCAGGAGTTTACAGCGCTTGGTGCTGTTGTTATTGGAGCAGTGCTTGGAGTTGCCACCATAATCGGCGACCTGATCGAATCCATGTTTAAGCGTGATGCAGGCGTGAAAGATTCAGGCCGTTTAATTCCGGGACATGGCGGTATCCTTGATAAGCTGGATGGGAGCCTTGTCGCAGGGCCTGTTCTGTATTTTATATTGAGGTTTATGTAAATGAAGACAATTTCCATACTGGGTTCAACAGGTTCCATAGGGAAGAGTACAATGGATGTCGTAACGCGTTTTCCTGATCAGTTTAAGGTTGCCGGCCTGTCGGCCAGGAACAATATTCAGCTGCTTGAGGATCAGATCCGGGCATGCCGGCCGGAAGTCGTTGCCGTGCTGGATGAAGGAGCTGGGAAAGAGCTTGCAAAAAAGCAGCTTCCCGTGGAGATACTTGTCGGGGAGAAAGGGATCAAGGAAGTTGCCACACACGCTGAGGTTGATATGGTTGTTTCGGCCATAGTAGGTTCAGCCGGCCTTTTGCCGACTCTGGCAGCGATCAGGGCGGGGAAAGACATCGCTTTGGCTTCCAAAGAGGTTCTGGTCATGGCTGGTGAGATAGTTATGGAAGAGGCCAGGAAAAGGCAGGTGAGAGTGTTGCCGGTAGACAGCGAGCACAGTGCGGTTTTTCAGTGTCTCAACGGAAGAGAGAAGGACGAGGTAGAGAAGATAATACTGACCGCCTCAGGAGGGCCTTTTATAGATAAAAGCCTGGATGAGCTGAAGACAGTAACGCCTGAGGCCGCTCTTAAGCATCCCAACTGGGATATGGGCAGGAAGGTCACAATTGATTCAGGTACCCTTATGAATAAAGGACTTGAGATAATTGAGGCGTTCTGGCTTTTTGGTTTGCCGGCTGAAAAAATAAAAGTTCTGATCCATCCCCAGAGTATTATCCACTCAATGGTGGAATTTATAGATGGGAGTGTCATTGCACAGCTTTCTGTCCCTGATATGAAAGGGCCTATTGGTTACGCACTTTCATACCCCGGCAGGTTTAATAATATACTGCCGTCTCTTGACCTGTCAAAAACAGGAGGGCTTTCATTTATAGAGCCTGATTTTGACAAATATAAGAGTCTAACTTTGACGTATGATGCTCTCAGGGCGGGTAAAACCATGCCTTGCGTGCTTAATGCGGCAAATGAAGTTGCCGTAGAAGCGTTTTTGGACAAAAGGATTAAATTTACGGATATTACAAATGTTGTGTCTGATACGATGAAAGAGCATAGTGTGCCTGAAAGTTCGACCCTGGAAATTATTATTGAGGCATCCAGATGGGCCGGGTCAAAGGCGGAAGAAATTATCAAATCAGTTTATCATTAAGAAATCCGGAGTTAACGGGAGACTGCAGCAGATTAAGGATAGAGGAGGAGTTTATATATGATACTTGTTTGGGCAATAATTCTTTTTGGTCTTTTGATATTTTTCCATGAGCTTGGGCATTTTATTTTCGCGAAGCTTATGGGTGTGAAGGTCCTCAAATTTTCTCTTGGCTTTCCGCCGGCCATATTGCGCAAGAAAATCGGTGATACGGAATATGTGATTTCCGCCGTTCCATTGGGAGGTTACGTAAAGATGCTCGGAGAGGAACCGGGCGAAGAACTTGCGGAAGAAGACAAGGCCCGGTCTTTTAAATTTCAGTCTGCATGGAAAAGGGCTTTAATTGTACTGGCAGGACCTGTTTTCAATCTGGTGCTGGCGTATCTTATATTTACGGCATTTCTGAGCTTTGACCTGCCTATATCTATACCCGATCTCAACAGAGAAATGAATACGACGATCGAAGTTATAAAGGATGACTCCCCGGCCCAAAATGCGGCACTTCGTGAAAATGACACGATTGTTTCCATTGATGGAAGAGAAGTTTCGTCATGGGCTGAGATACAGCAGGCTGTATTTGATCACCCAGGCAAAACAATAGTGCTTGGTGTAGAGAGAGGTGCAGATGTTCTGGAAATTGCGGTAGTTCCGGAGGCCAGAACGGTAAAAGACAGAAAGGGCAAAGAAATTACCTATGGTGATTTGGGCATAACCAAGAAAACAGCTGTTGTAGGCGGTGTCGTGAAGGACTCTCCGGCATCGAGGTCCGGGCTTAGATCAGGTGATGTCATAGTATCAATAGACGGGGTAACGGTTAATACCTGGGTTGAGATGACGGATATTATAATGAGGAGCCCCGGCGAAGAGATTGTCCTGCAGGTAAAGAGGCCGTCCGGCCTGTCAGATATTCCGATTGTTCCTGAACCGGCAAAGATACAGTTGGGAAGTGATGAAGAAAAAATTATCGGACGAATCGGAATCACTCTGCAGGGAATGATACTCAGCCGTGGTGTCCTTTACGCGCCGATAGATGGTTTCCGGGCTGTTTATGAGTGGAGTGCCCTTACAATTGAGGCATTAGTGAAAATACTTACGGGCTCGATATCTGCAAAGCAGGTTGGAGGACCGATATTGATTGTAGGCGCCGCGGCAAAGGCCGCGTCAGCCGGAGCATTTACCTATTTTAATTTTATTGCCATTATCAGTATAAACCTTGCTATTATTAATCTTGTGCCGATTCCAATACTGGACGGCGGACATTTGATGTTTCTATCAATTGAGGGACTCAGGAGAAGGCCGCTGAGCGAAGCATTTATGATGGCAGCTACAAAGGTCGGACTTGCCATGATAATCCTTCTGGTCATACTGGTCTTTTATAACGACATAGTAAGGATCATTGTCCCGTGGGTTCAGAAGACGTTTGGTGTGTGAAACCGGGGATCAGATGTTAGCTAATGGCTGCCGGTTCTGAAGCAAAAAGAACTTGCGGCCGGCAACTTAGTATTATTCCGGAGGTTTTTATGAATGTAGCACAAAAGCTGATATCATCACATCTTGTTACAGGAGGAATCAGGCCCGGCGAGGAGATAGCAGTCTCTATTGACCAGACTCTTACGCAGGACGCGACCGGAACAATGGCATACCTCGAATTCGAAGCAATCGGCATTCCTAAAGTCAGGACCAAACTGTCTGTAAGCTATGTAGACCATAATACATTGCAGACCGGATTTGAAAACAGTGACGACCACAGGTTCCTTCAGACTATTGCGAGCAAATACGGAATATTATTTTCAAAGCCGGGCAATGGTATAAGCCACCAGGTACATCTGGAAAGATTTGCCATACCGGGACAGACACTGATTGGATCTGACAGTCATACTCCAAATGCCGGAGCAATGGGCATGCTTGCGATCGGGGCGGGAGGGCTCAGTGTTGCGATGGCAATGGCAGGTGAGCCTTTCTGGATGGTAATGCCCCGGATCATCCGTGTGAATCTCAGCGGGATCTGCCAACCCGGGGTAAGTGCCAAAGATATCATCCTTGAAGTCCTGAGGAAACTAACAGTAAAAGGCGGAGTCGGCAGAATTCTGGAATATTCAGGTGAGGGTATTGAGAACCTGACCGTACCGGAAAGGGCGACTATAACAAATATGGGGGCTGAATGCGGAGCCACTTCTTCCGTGTTTCCTTCAGATGAGCAGACACTGGTTTTCCTGAAGGCTCAACAGCGTGAGGCAGACTGGAAAGAAATTAAACCGGACGCCGGGTGTCAGTATGACGAAGAGATAGAAATAGAGCTAGGCACACTCGAACCGCTGATAGCGACACCTTCAAGCCCTGATAATGTCAAAAAAGTTGGGGCAATCGCGGGTATGCCGATCGGGCAGGTTTGCATCGGAAGCTGTGTGAACTCTTCATATACAGATATAATGGAGGCAGCAAATATTCTTAAGAACAAAAAGGTCCATCCTGACGTCAGCCTTGCGATAAGCCCGGGTTCAAGGCAGGTGTTTTTAATGATCACTGAAAACGGGGCATTGTCTGACCTGGTTTCTGCGGGGGCACGGATACTGGAATGCGCGTGCGGCCCCTGCATCGGAATGGGGCAGGCTCCTGCTACCGATACTGTCACCCTCCGCACATTTAACAGGAATTTTCCGGGCAGAAGCGGTACAAAAGGCGATAAGTCATATTTGTGCAGTCCTGCCACTGCGGCGGTCTCAGCCATAAACGGACAGATAACAGACCCGCGGGATATCATAAAGAAAAAAATCAACATTAAGCTTCCGAAGAAATATGCTATTGACGACTCAATGATAATTCCTCCTTCAAAAGAACCGGAAAATGTAAGGGTGGAGAGAGGGCCGAATATACAGCCTCTTCCCATGAAAGGAGGACTGCCGGAGTCTCTTACTGCAAAAGTGATCTTAAAGGTCCAGGATAATATTACAACAGATGACATTATGCCGGCCGGGGCCAAGATCCTTTCTCTCAGGTCTAATATCCCCGCGATCTCAGAATATGTTTTCTCGCGGATAGATTCAACTTTTCCGGTGAGGGCGAAAAGCGCCGCCAGCGGGATTATTATGGGCGGGGCAAATTACGGTCAGGGCTCAAGCAGGGAACACGCCGCTCTTGCGCCTATGTATCTTGGCATTAAGGTCGTTCTTGCAATGTCGTTTGCGCGAATACACAGGGACAACCTTATCAATTTCGGAATTCTTCCGTTAACAGTTTCCAGGGATGTTTATGATTCACTGGATAAGGACAGCGAGATAGAGCTTCCGGATATAGCGCTTGAGGTCAAGAGATCGGCCGGAGTTACGATTGTAGATGTTAAAACCGGGAATAAATATAAGGCAGAGCATGACCTGACTGACAGGCAGAAGGAGATAATACTGGCCGGAGGCCTGCTTAACTACATAAAGAAAAATTATCAATAGGGCTCAATAAAATTATGTCCAGTACCCTGAGGACCGGAAAAAAGAAAAAAAGGACTTCCATAAGAGCAGCAAAGAAGGCTGGCAATCTGTACTCAGTAATAATTGCCGGAGGATCTGGTACCAGGTTCTGGCCTTTAAGCAGGCAGGAGACTCCTAAACAACTTCTTAGTATTTATGGGAAAAAAACCTTAATTCAATCAACAGCGTTGCGATTAAGTTCCCTGATCCCGCCGGAGCGTACGCACATTGTGACAAGTTCCGGCCAGGCAGAGTCCATAAGGCTCCAGCTTGTTAATATGCCTGATGGACCGTTTGACTCAAAATTCATAATTGAGCCTGAGGCAAAGAATACTGCTCCTGCAATTGGGCTGGCAGCTGTTTATGTGAAACATATAGACCCTGCGGCAGTAATGGTAGTTCTTCCTTCAGACCATATAATCAGGGACAAAAATAAGTTTCTCAATGCGGTCCTTCTGGGGGCGGCAGCTGCGGATGACGGATATCTTGTTACTATCGGCATCAGGCCGGACAGGCCTGAAACAGGTTATGGTTATATCAGGCGCGGCAGATCGGTAAGAAAAGGGATCTACGCTGTAAAGGAATTCAGGGAAAAACCTGACAGAGAAAAGGCGGAGAGATACCTTAAGACAGGAAGGTATTACTGGAACAGCGGCATATTTATCTGGAGGGCTGACTCGATATTAAGGGCGATAGAGAAACACATGCCGGACCTTCACAAAAGACTTGTCAGAATAGAAAAGTCGATCGGGACCGGCAGGAGCAAAACAGTTGCAAAGTCAGTGTTTGCCCGGCTGAAACCCGAATCAATCGATTACGGTGTCCTTGAACCCGCTTCGCAGCGAGGCGAGAGGGCGGATAAAGTAGCTGTTGTTCCTTCTGATATGAAATGGTCTGACGTCGGGAGCTGGCACGCTCTTGACAATGTATTGCCGGCTGATTCAAACAATAATATCCGCAAAGGCAACCTGATTTCCATTGACAACAAAAACTCTATCCTGTACTGCGGGGATAGGCTTGTTTCAGCTATCGGGCTTAACGACATAATTGTTGTTGACACGGCTGACGCGACTCTCATATGCCCCAAAAGCAGGGCGCAGGATGTAAGAAAGGTAGTTGATATCCTGAAAAAAAAGAGGGCAAAGGAGGGTATAACCCATACGACTGTACACAGGCCGTGGGGTTCATATACCGTGTTGGAGACAGGCGCCGGTTTCAAGATCAAGAAGATAAAAGTCAAACCAGGCGCCAAACTGAGTCATCAGATGCACCGCCGCCGCAGTGAACACTGGGTTGTTGTGTCAGGAACCGCAAATGTCACTAACGGGGGAGATGTTTACAAAGTCAGAACAAATGAAAGTACTTATATCCCCAGGCTGACAAAACACCGTCTTGAGAATACGGGCAGAACTCCCCTGCAGATAATAGAAGTACAGAGCGGCAATTACCTTGAAGAAGATGATATAGTCAGGTTTGACGATATTTATCATAGAAAGACAAAGAAGTAATTGCGCTTCAATTTCCTTCCTTTGGTTAATTTTTCTTTGCTTGTTTATGTAAATCTCGATGCAAATAAACCAATAAAGGTACAGAATGAACACTACGGAGTACATATCGGCTGACGATAAGTCCACCTTATGTATCCTATTAAAATTTCTTAATTGACTGGGAATAATCTATATGTATAATCGTAGTGGTATCGAGGATTTAATATCTAACCGCCTGATGGCAATCTGCCAATTGTAGAGCCGGGACCGAGTTATTATCTTCTCATAGTTGAGTAGCCCGAAAGCAACTCCGTAGTCAGTTTGTTTCAGCCGCACTTCTGAAGCGGACAGTCCTTTGCTCCGGGAATCTGAACAATACGGTTTATTAACGGTGGATCATAGCAATGATGATTGAAAGACGAGCGCATAAAAGAAAGTCAGCATGTATATGGGTTAAGTATCCCTATGCTGATTCTGTCTCCTATGGGATTGCAACCAATATTTCACAAAAAGGAATGTATATTGAGACCGCGTGTTGTTTTCCGTCCGGGCCGAATCTGGAAATACTCATTGTGTTGCATAACGATGAAGTTTTAACAATACCGGTTAATTTTTTGAGACTGGAGAAGTCGGCAGGGCTCTATGATGGTTTTGCTGTTGAAGTTATAGACCCGTCCCAAGATTACTCAAAATTCGTTATTGACATGGAAACCTTTGTATAATTTCTTTTTCTGTTAGTTCGTTGCACTTATTTTGAAACTCATGAATATTTAAACTATTGTTATAGGCTTGACCTATACATTTCATTAAGGTTGACTATAGCAACTATGAAATTAAGCAATATTAACAGGCTGTTACTAATAGGTTTTGTATATTGTCACGTAATTCTGTTCGTATCTACTGGCTTTGCCGGAGGAACAAATATACAGACAAATATTCAGAGTTTTGCAGGAAATGGGTTTGAACCAGAGATATATGGTATTAGAGCTGATGGTGGGGTTTCTACGGAGAGTATCCTTAAGAAATTTGGTAAGCCGCCAAATGCCAGTAAAATAATAAAACTGGATCGAGAGCCAGACGTAAAAAATGAATTTCTTACGTGGGAATATCCAGGTCTGATTATTATTATGTATAGACCAATAGATTCAAATTCTAATTATTATTGGATTTCAGAGATAAAACTTTCAAGCCCTGATTATTCATTGAAATATGGATTAAAGATCGGTTCAACAAAAGAAGACTTTTTAAAACAACTTGAAAAGCCTCATGAAAAAACAGCAAAGTCGATTATTTTCACTGCAGAGAACTACACAAAACTAAATGATGTTCTTTTTCATGGAAATGTTATTGTAACAATTGAATTCGATCAGGGTAATCAAGCTAAAGAAATCACTTGGAATTATGTTGAGCACTGATTTGCTATTTAATAATGCCAGATCGATCAGCATTTCTGCAACGAAGGTAGTCATCATCTCTTTTTGCGCCGTGTTTTTGATGGCCGTGACTGCATTAGCCCACTCTAACGGGTATCAGGATCAAGTTATCAAGAAGTTTCCTGACTTCGAGATTTTGACTCGCTCAGAATTTGCAAAATTTATTAATAATATTGTGGAAACAAATCCTGCACTGATAGCAGGGCAGTTCAATGACGATGATCTGGAAGATTTTGCTGCAATCATCATTAACCGATCAAAACAACTGGGTCAACACGGAGAAGATCTATATCATCTTGGTAAATACATAGTCTGTCACGGTGCAGGGAAGGGCCAATACCGGTGTCAGGTTTTGAGAGAAGTGCAAATCTTTTTGCCTTACGAAGGGTATCTTTATCGGAAGGTCCCGGGGAAAATCAAATGCTCTATTAATCAAAAACTTAATAAGACTGAAACTGCTCTGCAAAAAGATGCCATCGGCTGGGTATTAGTGGATAGAGGATCAGGTCTATATATATATCAGACAGATGGAACATACTCAGAGTGCCTCCATGAGTGGGATTAATCTGTCATAGAGATAAAAAATAGAATACAATAATTTTGACCGATCACTATTTAGCCCTACAATGTGGATATAAAGTAGTGCACATGATACTATGGAAAAGCTTATTGAAATTGCTTTGATTCACTATGAATGTCATGGTAAATAATTATGAATAAAATAATATATTCATGCTTATTTATTGTGATTACTTTTTCTGCCGTAGTTGTGCATAGTGAGACCTGCTGGGGTGGAGAACTACCCAGCATAAGAGATACTAAAGTCAATGCAGAAGTTAGTTCTAATGGTGCAATTTATACTTATTCATATACCATCAGTAGTGCTCCTGCCAACTCTGGATCAATATGGTCTTTTGGTATAGATATCAAAAAACCACGAGAAGGAATGGAACTTAGTGACGACGGGATAGCTAATGGGCCTCGTTATATGATAAACACTTCTGACCAAGTTTTGTCAGAACCAAATACCCCCAAAATGATACCTGTTGGATTATGGTCTCCTGCTAATTGGATTTCAAGCCTCGATGTTTTTGGACACGCTACGTGGGGCGGTTCCCTTCTTCAACCAGGTGAAAGTTTGAATGGTTTTCAGATAATGAGCAGTGAGTTACCCGGGCTTAGAGATTTTATAATTGAGCCAAGACTCATTCACCAATCTATTGAACCAGATATGAGTCCAGAGGAGGGTCTGGCTATGATCCAAGAAGTAGAAGACAGTGTTGCCTTTAAAGGAAAAACCATCGGCCCTATAGCACCACCAAAAATATTTAACCCAATTAACTTCATAGAAAGAATTAATAACTACGTCAATAAATCGGTTACTCTAGATTGGCTGATTGATCCTGCACTGATTATTTCTCTTCAGGCAGACATTGATGCAATACGCTCATTTATTGAAGCCAACGATCCCTCATCAGCTAAAACAGCACTTAGCCATTTTATGACATTACTTGATGAGGCATCTTCAAGTCAGAGAACAGCCGAAGCATATGGCCTGCTTTTTTATAACGCAAAATATCTATTTGACAAACTGCATGATACATATATTCCACCACCTCAATTATCAAATACTGACAATCTGGTTGTAGGCCTTTTTAGATCAGATGGTGTTATTGTCCCTTTTGCGCGGTATCAAAATAAAAAATGGGTTAATAGTTGGCCTAATCAAGATGGCTTTATTAAAAAAGGAGAAGGCTCGGTTGGAGATTTAAATGAACCTTGGTTTGAAAACTTCATAGATATAAAGAACAATTGGTATTTTTGGGGTTTAAATTCGGATTTCAAAATACTAAATTCTAAGAAATTACTACAAGTTATGAGTCATTGTGAGGAAGTGTGGGGGTTACAAACTGATTTTGTACCCATGACAAATAAAATATATGCAGAAAGACAAACAGGTTTAGCACTTAATATTAAGCAAAATGTACGCTCATTTGTTAAACAAGTTGATTCAACTGAAACCAATCAAATACATTCCTCCATATATCCTATTTTTACTGAAGCAGAAAACAAAGCACGGTCTGGTGTGACTTCTAGAGGTCAAATTCCTACATCAAAGGTAGAACGAGAAAAGGTCGAAATGAGATTTAATAAGCTATACCGCGCTGAAATTGATAATGGTGACTACCTTTACTATTTTGAGGCAGTAAAAGAATACAAGAAGTCATCAGGCTCAAATGAATATTCTTGCAATGATATTTCCTTTTTAAAGGGGTGGTTAAGGGGTAAGCCTAATGGAAAACACAAATTATTAGATTACAGCTTTTCATTCACAGATTGTGACTGGCAACGTGTAGACACTAATAAACCATATGGCATACTAAGGATTGATGAACGATTATTTATCATTCTTGGGAAGTTTTCATATGAAAGTGAAAATTACTTGATATTAGAGCTGGAAGATTTACGCTTGAAAAAAATACTTGAAACATACGGTGGCAGTTGTTAGTAGCACCCAACCAGGCACTGCAAGGAACAGTAAGGAGAGGTTCCAATTTGAGGGTAAAAATCTGGCTTTTATTACTGTGTATGATTGCCATCGCACCAGTGTCATATGGATGGTCTCAAGAAGAGCCAGTAATTGGTTACTATGATCCTGTAAATGATTGGTTTGTGTTTGAATGGGATCGAGCTGAATACGGTGAAGTAACAACAATCTATGACCCACCGCATAAGGTTAAGCCAATTATTAAGGCTGTGGTGACCTTTGATTCCGATACCAAAGACTATACCTATACTTATGAAGTAACCAATAAAGAAGGAGCAATACAATCCATTTATAAGATTTTCATCAATCATTTCGTGCCAATTTATGATGCAAAAGCACCATTACCACAAGAGGACTGGTATATGGATAAATATAAGGATAAAGAAGCTTGGCACTGGGTTAAAATAAGTGGGACGGATAACGGAATTCCAAGTGGCCAAATAGAAAGCGGGTTTTCTTTCAAAAGCAAAGGTTTGCCCGATGTAGTAAACTCGTCATTTACTGGTTATAAAAGGGTCAGATATTCAGCGCCTGGAAATAATGATTCTTCTGAAATAATGGGATCCTTTGACAAGGTCTTTAGTGAACTTGAAACACAATATAAAGATAAATTTGAGTATGTTATTCTCAAGACTATCGGCCCTACAGCTCCACCAAGGGTATTCATACCAATTAACTTCATAGAGGTAATTAATAATTACGTCAATGAATCTGTGACTCTTGGCTGGCTGATTAATACTGCACTGATCATTGCTCTTCAGGCAGACATTGATGCAATACGCTCATTTATTGAAGCCAACGATCCCTCATCAGCTAAAACAGCACTTAGCCATTTTATGACATTACTTGATGAGGCATCTTCAAGTCAGAGAACAGCCGAAGCATATGGCCTGCTTTTTTATAACGCAAAATATCTATTTGACAAACTGCATGATACATATATTCCACCACCTCAATTATCAAATACTGATGGACTACCCCCAGTCATAGTGCCATTATAAATTAGAGTATTCTGATAATTTATTGATTTAAAAGGATTTTCAGCATTCTGTTGTTTCCCGTGCTTTCCTGTATTTTCTGTCCATTCAGCTGTTTTCTGCCGCTAATCTGCGGCACAATGCCTGACTATTTAACTTAAGTATTTTTGTGGTCAGGATAGGGAAGTGAAAATATTGATTGCTTCCTGTAATAAGTAAAGTATAATTAAATATGATGTATATCATTGTTGAGTTTTTATAAAAGGTTTAATAAATAGACAGTACTCAATGTAATTATAACCTGTAAAAAGGAGGTGGAATTATGGCCCAGGATCCTGTTTGCCGGATGAGTGTTGATGAAAGCAAGGCTGCCGCAACAAGTACATATAACGAAAATACTTATTATTTTTGTTCAGCCGGTTGCAAAGAGAAGTTTGATAAAGAACCTGAAAAGTATGTTAAAGAAACTGAAGGACATGGACACAGCCACCATCACCACTAAAATTCAGAGAATGCTATCCGATATGGTCAAAGACGGTAAAGCCATGATTAAGTAAACGCTTTAAGGAAAGGCGAAGAGAGAGGGCTGTTTTTTTATTACTTATGAAGATTAAAAAAAGGAGGCATATGTGGAAATTATAGACCCGGTATGCAAAATGACCATAGATGAAAAGGATGCCGCTGGAACAGCCGTCCATAATGGTATTTCATACTATTTCTGTTCAGAGGCATGCAAAATCAAATTTGACAAAGACCCCAATGCTTTCATTAGTGATAAAGCTCTTGGGACAGAAAAAGAAAGTGCTGAAAAAGGTGAAATCTTTACCTGCCCGATGCACCCTGAAGTCCGGCAGGAAGGTCATGGGTCGTGTCCCAAATGCGGAATGGCGCTTGAGCCTGTTG
>CAZNPC010000016.1:0-32858 GCA_964574765.1 uncultured Nitrospirales bacterium
CAGCTATCCCGAGCAGTATTTCCTCAACTTTTTCGATGTCACTGCCGTACGCTACCGACGCCGGTATCCTGATACGGAAGTTGGGTATTGGGGCGCTTTCGTTAATTATTTTGGTATTCGCAAGAATTGAGTTGGGTATGCTTATAAGAATATCATCACGGGTTTTAATCCTTGTGCTGCGTATTCCAATCTCAACAACTTCTCCTCTTTCACCTCCGTCAAGAACTATAAAATCGCTTATCTTGTACGGCCTGTCCATGAAGATGCTTATGCCGCCGAAGAAATTGGCGAGTGTGTCCTTTGCAGCGAGAGCTACCGCTACGCCGGCTATGCCGGCAGAAGCCAGAAGGGGAGTTACGTTGATCTTCCATATTGAAAGGATCACCATCATGCCTGCCACGATCACTACTATTTTCAGTACATTCTCAATGAGCGGGATTACTTCCCTGCTCAGGCCTGTGATGTCGGCAACTTTATGAACATGACTCTTGATCGTCAGATTGCTGATCCTGATAACACATGTTCCCCAGATAAAGACCAAAAGCGAATATAAAAGACCCGAGGAATAGAAAACAACACTTGAGGGCGGCTCCATCAGCCTGATCGCGTTTACACTGCCCAATATTAAAATTGTAATGAACACCGGGCGGTGACTGATGTCGATCAGTTTGTCGTCAAGCTCGGATTTTGTGATCTTGACAAGGCGTCTGAGGACCTTATCAATGAACACGTCAGCTGCCTTGGCTATAACAACATAGAGAACAAACAACAGAAAGGCCTTAAGTATTATGGAATCAATACTGCTAAAATAGTTCGGCATATACTGTTTCATTAACTGGAGGTTTTATTTTTTGCTGAATTAGCTATAACAGGCCGGGTTAACAGTGACAGTCTTGATCCCAGACTAAACACTGTTTTATCAAATTCAGCCATTTTTGAGCCGGGTATTGATTTATTTCTGGGAAGTTTCATCTTTAATGGATTAATGAATTTGCCGTTTCGTTTTACCCTGTAGTCCAGATGAGGGCCGGTAGAAAGCCCGGTAGAGCCCACGTATCCTATGATGTCTCCCTGGGATACTTTCACTCCTTTTCTTATCTTTTTGGGAATCTTTGATAAATGTCCGTAGTATGTCTCATATCCGCCGCTGTGCCTGATACGGACCATCTTTCCGTTCTGGCCCTTGTACGCTGCGAATATTACCTTGCCGCTGCCGGAAGCAGAGACCGGCGTTCCGTAAGGCGCCGCATAATCAACTCCCAGGTGAGGCCTGTATGTGCGCAGGACAGGATGGAAACGCCTATTGCTGAAACGCGAGCTTATATAACTGAACCTTAACGGTGATTTCAGAAGCGTCTTTCTAAGGGACTTGCCGTCGCTGTCATAATAGTCGGAATAGCCGTCATGTTCGAATCTGTAAGCTGAATATAATTTGCCGTCGTTAATAAATTCAGACGCAAGAATGTTTCCATATCCCCTGAAAACTTCACCTGCCCACAGTTCTTCGACTATTATCTTGACCGAGTCTCCATTTCTTATGTCAGTAAAGAAATCAATGTCCCAGGAATAAATATCTGAAAGATCAAGCGCGAGCCTGTGATATTCACTATGGGTGCCCGGCATTGAATAAATAAGGTTGTCTCTGATCGTTATATATAATGAACCAATCCTTTTTTTAAGCTGAATATCAACTTTTTGGGCGCTGAAGCCTGATGAATCCCTGACAACGTTGAGAAAGGATAATTCATTAATTCCATACCTCATGCTCTGGATGCTGTTCTGTTTGTCCAGCTCAAATGAATAAACACTGCCCACGGATATCCTTGACAGATCATAAGCATCTTTTGCCGACAGGTATATCTCGGAAAGTTCAGATTTATTCAGGTTGTGTTTATCAAAAATAGAGTCCATAGTTTCACTGGACCGGACAATGCCTGTCAGCAAAGTGGAATTGTTTGCTTCGACAGGTGTATCTATGTCTGGAGTACTGACAATCCTGGTGTTCTTGAGGAAATAAAATACAGCGAAGATGAGAATAGTTGCGGTAATGAACCCTTTAATTAAATTGCCGGTCAAATTACTTTGACCCCGCTGATTTGCGTGTTTTTTTCTTTTTTGCTTTTTTCGATGATTTTTTTACCGCTTTCTTTTTATGCTTCTTCTCAAATACTGCTATTCTTGCCTCGAGCTTTTTTATTCGGGACATAATGGCTGTCACGTTTTTGTTAGTCATAGGATTTTTTGACTTGTGGCTAACGTCATACACTTTGCCGCCTAATTTGGCAAATTCATCCTGGACTTTCATATTAAGGGTAAATATCTGATATTTTGTCTTTCCTTCTTCAGTAAGTTTTTCTATCCTCTTTGAGACTATGACACTCCCTTCTTTAACAATTTCAAGGCCGTCTTTGATGTTCTTCTTTATGTCTTTTTGAATTTTCTCCCAGAAACTCATATCTGATAAACCTCCCGATTATTTATTGTCCTCTTCAACAGCATCTTTGACCATCTCAAGAATGTCAGGTAAGGCTGACGTAACCCTGTCCCAGCTCGGTATCAACGGCACGCCAAGGGGATCATTCATAATTATCTCTGCCGCCTGCCTTATGCCTCCGGTAAATGTCTCGGCTGCCAGGCTTTCTTCATGTCTGTCAAATGTCAGGCCGTTCACTGCGGCGTCGTCTTCATAGTTCTTAAGCATATCCTGCGACGTCCTGACATATGTAGCGATCAGTGTTTTAAAAAAACCGTCTGAAAACACAACTCCTTCAGATGCCAGTGTTCTGAAAAGAGACTTGCTGATATCTATACACATCTTTAAAAGTCCTTTTGAAGGATCATCAGGAGACAGGGACTGATGTTTATGCTCGTAGTTGTCGGTGATTTCAACCTGACATACTCTCCTGACCGCGCAGTTTCTGTAGACCTCAGCCATTACACCTACTTCAAGTCCCCAGTCACCTGGTATTCTATTTACACGCGCAATATCCACATCCATTGAGAATTCTCCGGCAAGCGGATACCTGAAACTGTCAAGGAACTCGAGAAGAGGGAGGTGTCCGAGAATCTTTTTCAACGACCGGATAAGGGGTGTCACAAGAAGTCTTGTTACCCTGCCGTGCATCCTGTCTGTAACACGGCTGTAAAAACCCTTGCAGAATTCATAGTCAAGATTTGGATTGGTCACAGGGTAGCATAATCTTGCCAGCAGTTCACGGTTATAGGTAAGGATATCACAGTCATGTAATGCAATAACATCAATATTTTTCTGGGCTATAATATATCCGTAAGCCATCCAGGCTGATTTGCCTTTCCCTACATCACCTACATGAAGCCGTGCTGATTCGATTGTATTAAACACGTCTTTGATCTTGTCTCCGTCCATCCAGATTAGTTTTGTGGTCTGAGGTAAAACAGAGAAGAACTCCCGCGCGCGATCAAATTCCTTTTTGGTGCTGTTACCCAGCGCAACAACTACTTCTTTAATATACTGTACACCCTTTAATTCCCTGATTATTCCCTTTAACGCTTTTCCCTCCAGTTCAGAGTAGAGGGATGGAAGTACAAGGGCAATCGGACGCTCCTGCGAATACCAGGAAAGCTCGGCCTCGATCTTCTCAAGATTGGAATCTCCGAGCTTGTGAAAAGTAGCCAGTACTCCTGTTTGATGTAAATCCGCCATTTACCCGCCTTATATTAATAACCTGTTAATAATTAACAAAAAACCTTGAAAATTTATTACATTAAGTATAAATATTATATAGTAATAGGTCAAGAAAGGTAATCTGAATTGGATAATAAGAAGATCGTATATGACATATTTTCTTCAGCATTATCAGCAGTTGATCCGTATTCTGCTGTAAGCGGAGCCTTGACTATAGTACGAAACGCCATATTTCCGGGGAAATGTAATCGGATAATTGTAATTGGATTTGGAAAGGCGGCCTGCCAAATGGCAGCTGCTGTTAAAGACTCCATAGGGGCGGACTCTGTAATAGAGGGCATAGTTTTAACAAAATACGGTCACGCGCAGAGAACAGAAGCTAAGAAGATAAGAAGTTTAGAAGATAAGAAAACTTCAACTTCTCAACCTCTCAGCCTCTTAACTTCTCAGTCCCTCGAATCTCCAATAAGAGTGTATGAGGCGGGACATCCAATACCTGATGAGAACGGCCTTAAAGCCACTGAGCGGATAATCAGTTTATTACAGAATGCAGGGGAAGACACTCTGGTTGTCTGCCTGATCTCAGGAGGAGGTTCTGCACTTCTTGTATCTCCACAGGAGGGGATATCTCTTTCAGAAAAGCAGAAAATAACAGACCTGCTTTTAAAGGCAGGGGCAGATATTACTGAATTAAATACAGTAAGAAAACACTTGTCGAATATAAAAGGCGGCAGACTTGCTGCGATCGCGTATCCGGCTAAAATGGTAACCTTTATTCTTTCCGATGTAATTGGAGATAAACTTGATGTTATTGCTTCAGGCCCCACAGTGCCTGACACTTCTACTTATAAAGATGCGCTGTCTGTGATTAAGAAATACAAACTGATTGAAAGTGCTCCGAAGAGCATCCTTGACCTGCTGAATAAAGGGATGGAAGGGAAGGTGCCTGAAACACCCAAAGAGGACAACCCGGTATTTAATAATATTGATAATGTAATTATTGGCAGTAACATGATCGCACTTGATGCGGCAAAGGAGAAAGCTGAAAAGCTTAATTTTCAAGCGGAAATAATATCCAGTGACCTTTCCGGTGATGCTGTTGAAGCAGGAAAGTGGCTGGCGGAAAAAGCAATAAAAACCCGTGATATGTTACCCGCTTCGCGAGGCGAGCGCGTGACAAGTGACAAAAAGAAAATCTGTCTTATAAGTGGTGGGGAGACCACAGTTAAAGTTAAAGGCAGCGGCAAGGGCGGAAGGAACATGGAGCTTGCCCTTAGCTTTGCAAAAGAAATAGAGGGTATTGATGGAATCACGCTTCTCTCCGCAGGAACTGACGGAAATGACGGCCCTACAGACGCGGCCGGCGCTATAGTTGACGGCGGAACAATATCAGCTGCTAAAAGCCTCGGACTTGATGTTGATGGGTTTTTAAATAATAATGACACTTATAATTTCTTCAATAAAATCGGTTCTCTACTCGTTACCGGCCCGACCGGGACGAATGTGATGGATGTTCAGATCCTATTGATACAGTAAGATATCAATGATCATATGCTTCTCGCCCTTAATGGGCGTAACCTATTGATTATATACACATTATTATATATTAGAATGTGAGAATTGATTTGACAATAGTAAGTTTATTTGATAAAACACTTAATATATTCTCAATGTGAACAGGAGCAATAAATGATTAACTGTGTAAATTCACAGCTACATAATTATGAATACTGATCTTCTGAAAACCAGTCAGAAACCCACACATGATGACATAGTCAGGCTTTTTTCCATAAGAGACAAGTCGGGCAGCTTTCAGTGTAAGCTGTGTCAATACACTTATATGGCTGAAGAACAGTTTAAAAAACATGACTGTTTCATTGAAATTGCAAGTGTTATTGAATAGGTGTGCGGGCCGGTATTCTTTTTTGATGGTATGAAGATAGTTTCATTGGAGGTGTAAATGAGCAGAAAGTTATTTATTATCCTCGCCTGTATTCTTGTCCTGTGTTTTTTATCATTCTCAACCGCATCGATATTGTCTGTGCGTGTTCCCAATGTATATGCCGCAGGGGAGTATACTGTTTTCGGAAACGGGTACAACTATCCCGGATCAGGAATAAGTGAAATTATTGAAGTTAATATAATATCATCTTCTCTCAATGACAGCTGGCTGAGATACTACTATCCGGGTATGAACCTGGTCAGCACATCCATAACAGAAGTGAATGTTGAGAAAGGCATCCTGACAATAACCGGGTCTGCAATAGTGCAGGGCTACTCAGACTACAAATTTACCGCGACCATTATTAATGGTAAAAAGGATTCATGGGGGCTGGATATCTATAATCCGGACGGCTACCTGTATTTTCAGAGAGCTGTTCAAAAAGTCGCAAAAGGCGACTTCGTGATTTCATCCGACTCAAAGTCACCATAGACCGGGGTTTACCTGTTACTGAACAAATTAACCTTCCGCTGTTCATCATTCACCGATTCATCCTTATTTTTTCTCCTGTTTTCTTTATAATATAAGTACATTTAAAATAATATGGACAATAAACTGATAATTTTCACAGACCTTGACGGGTCACTGCTTGACTCAAAGTATTCTTTTGAAAAAACAAAGCCCGCTCTTGAAATGATCAAAAAAAAGAATATTCCTCTTGTTCTTTGTTCAAGTAAAACCAGGGCGGAAATAGAGTATCTGAGGCGCAGGCTGAAAAATTCTCATCCATTCATATCTGAAAACGGGGGAGGCATTTTTATCCCTGACAATTATTTTACATTTCAGGATAGAACCCGATCAGCCGGAACCCGAAAGAGAACGAAATACCAGATTGTCCGTCTCGGCGCTGAATATCACGACCTCAGAACGGCCTTTGTGGAACTGCGGGACATGGGCTTTAATATGAAAGGCTTTGGAGATATGAGTGTCAAAGAAGTGTCTGAATTAACGGGGCTGAGAATGTCAGATGCCAAAAGGGCAAAACAGAGGGACTTTGATGAACCTTTTACTTTCAGGGGCAGTCCATACGCTTTGAGAAAGTTAAAGCTGGCTGTAAAATCAAAAGGGTTAACTTATACCATAGGGGATCATCACCATCTTATGGGAGAGAGCGACAAGGGAAGGGCAGTTGATATTTTATCAAGGCAGTTCAGGAGACAATATGGAAAGATAATTACTGTTGCTCTCGGTGACGGACCGAATGACATAGAAATGTTCGACAAAGTTGATCACGCGGTAATAATTCAGAAGCCGGATGGTTCATATGATAAGAAGATAAAAAAGAAGAAACTGATAAAAGCTGACGGGCCGGGGCCTGAAGGGTGGAACAGGGCGGTTTTACGGCTTCTTGATAATTACAATAATTAGAAGCAAACCGTTTACTTAAAGCTGTGCTTATCCGAGGGGAATGTTCCTTTTTCTATTTCATCTTTGTAGGTTTCAACTGCCTTCAATGCTTCTTCTTTCAGGTTTGAATACTGCTTTGCAAATTTCGGCACAAACCTTTCAAAAAGGCCTATCACATCATGAAGAACCAGGATCTGACCGTCACAATGCGGACCGGCTCCAATGCCTATCGTAGGTATCGAAAGTTCATCTGATATCTTTTTTGCGAGGTCCTTTGGTATTGCCTCAAGCAGTAAAGAGAAAGCCCCTGCGTCTTCAACAGTTCGGGCCTCATCAAACAATTTCTTTGCCGCTTCTTCGGTTTTACCCTGCACCTTGTAGCCGCCCATCCTGTGTATTGACTGTGGGGTAAGCCCGATATGCGCCATTACAGGAATGTCTGACCTTGTCATCGCTCTTATATGATCGGCTACCTCCGCACCGCCCTCCATTTTTACCGCGGCAGCGCCGGCCTCTTTTAAAAATCTGCCGGCGTTCTTAAGCGCATCCTGAATGCTTGTCTGGTATGACATAAAAGGCATATCGCCCAGGACCATCGCATTTTTAACAGCTCTTGTCACCATCCTGGTATGGTAGATCATCTCATCCATAGTTACGGACAGGGTGTTTTCAAGGCCCTGAACAACCATTCCAAGTGAATCACCGACCAGGATCGCGTCAATTCCCGCTTCATCAACAATCTGCGCGAACGGGTAATCATAAGCGGTTATCATAGTGATCTTTTTGCCGCTTTTTTTCTTTTTTATGAAATCCTGGATTGTAAACATCTTTTAATTGACCATTTTCTATTGCTAATTGTTAATTGAAACGTAATTCAACAATCATCAATCTAAAATCAACAATTGCATTATTGGTTTACTATTTCTACCACTTCAAGGTCAAAAGTAAGGTCCTTGCCCGCCAGAGGATGGTTAGCATCCATTTTAAAGCCTTTTTCAGTGCGGCTTACCACTGTTACCGGGAAAGAAGTGCCGTCAGGCGCGTGCATCTGTATGGTCTGTCCTATCTGGGGATCAAAGTCTTTAGGTGTTTTATCATTCCCGAACTCAAATACCTTTTTTTCCTGGCGGGGCCCATAGGCATCTTTCATAGGAATATTTACTGTCTTTTCTTCACCGACCTTCATTCCGATCAGGCCTTTTTCAAAGCCGGGGATCACTTTTCCTTCACCAAGAGCAAACTCCATGGAAGGGCCTCCTTTTGAAGATTCAACCACTTCTCCGTCATTGATTTTCAGCGTGTAATGCACCTTAACCTTGTCTTTTTCTTTTACCATCATTGTAAATCCTCCAATCTTTAATATATTTATAAAAAATTACCCTGTCGAAGTCAAATTATAACACACATGACAGCACATAATCGCCGGGCCTTTATGTTTATTTTCGCGATGTTTCGAGAATTGCATATGATCTCTTAAATGCGATCCAGAAGGCCTTAAAGGAAAATATCAAGATCAATATTACTGCCACACCTGTAAAGGCTGTGAATATGCCGTTATCAAAAAGATCCGGTTTTAATATATAGACCGTGCTCGTCCCAAACATTATGACGAAAACACCAAGTATTATGTAAGTAGAAGCAACAAGGATAGACAGACAAAAGATTCTTATTCGCCTCATAGCTTCAATCTTCCTCTGCCATGTTATTTCTGAGTCCTTCCTGCCGGCTTCAGGGCGGATAGTGCAGGCTTATTAAAGAAGGCCCGCCCTTTCCATTATTGCAGGCACTTTGTCCTCCGCGCCGATAGCCATTATATGAACTCCGTCACAAATATTTTCTTCTTTAAGCTGTTTGATATGCCGCGACATAATATCGATTCCTGTATCAAGAGCTTTTTCTTTTCCTGCCGCCTTAAGTTCGTCTATAAGCTCCTGAGGAACTGTTATTCCCGGGACAAACTTGTTCATAAAATTCGCCATCCCGGCGCTCTTAAGAAGAACCAGGCCGGCCAGTATCTTAACGGGGTATTTTCTCGCGTGTCCCATAAAACTCTTGAAATTATCTATATTGTATACAGCCTGCGTCTGAAAGAACTTTGCCCCGGCCTCCACTTTTTTCCCAAATTTCACAAGCTGCGGCTCCAGAGGATTGGCCTCGGGTGTAACAACGGCTCCCTGATAATAATCAGTAGCTCCCTGCATGTCATTCCCCATCATGTCTTTTCCCTTATTAAGGGAATCAACAACCCCGAGAAGCTGAACCGATTCAATGTCATATACCGGCTTTGCCTCTTTATGGTCACCTGCGTTAGGATGGTCTCCGGTCATACATAGAACGTTCTTAATCCCCAGAATGCCTGCCCCGAGGAGGTCTGATTGAAGTCCTATCCTGTTGCGGTCCCTGCATGTCATCTGAAGCACAGGCTCGATCCCCATGTCAAGAAGGACTTTACAGAAAGATGTTGAGCTGATACGCATTACAGCAGACTGGTTATCTGTTACATTTACAGCATCTACCTTTCCTTTGACCATTTCCACTTCATGCACGATTTTACTGATATCAGTTCCCTTGGGAGGACCTGCCTCTGCCGTAACAACAAATTTGCCTGAATTAACAGCTTCTTTAAAACTCACTTTATTTCCTCCTCAATAAATTATTATAGTTAAGAAATACAAACTCACATTCCGTTCAAGTGGAATTAGCAGCTAATACGATTAACGGTTTGCTATTCCTTTGCCGGTTTCTTTTCCCGGGCGTTAAGTGACATCGGTTTTCTGTGTGCCGCCCAGTTCTTGGGTTTTGCTATCTGTTCCATATCTTCAAGCCTGTTGATCTTGCTTAGCCTGTTATATATTCTTACCCAGGCGCAATCTACTTCAGAACTGACTTCGCATTTACCTTCATTAGTTCCTCCGCATGGGCCGTTCAGGAGTCCCTTGGGACAGGCTGTAACAGGGCATATTCCGCCTGTTTTGTCCAGTATGCATTCTCCGCAAAGTGAGCACCTCTCGTCAAACATCTGAAGCCTGGTCATATTGCCGAGAAACAGAGAGTCATTTGTGGGGTATACCGGTTTGTCCGGATACAGATCAACAGCCGATTGCGTACCGGCTCCGCATGACATGACAAGGATACATTCAGCTTCGGCAATATTATCTTTCATGGGCTTAAGTTCAACCTTTGTGCCGAGCACCTGACAACCGGTCTTTGCCACAAATGTGCCGGTAACTTTTTTGCCGTCTGCTTCAAGTGACTCCTTCATGGCCGTGAGCTCAGTCTCTCCTCCCGTAGCGCACAGGGTTGCGCACTCTGAGCATCCAATCAGAAAGAAACTCTTATAGTCCTTTATGTTGTCTTTTAACTCGTCTACCTTTCGCTTTTGTGTGATAATCATTCATTCTCTCCTTTAAGTTAAAGTAGCGAGTAGCTGGTAGAGAGTAGCAAGATTTTTGATTGTAAATCTTAGATTTTAGATTTTTATATTTTTTCTCTCTACTCGTTGCTCTCTACTCTTTACTTTTTTACATCCCTGCGTGCATTATTGCCGATTTAACGGTGTTTTTCATCAGCATCGTAATAGTCATCGGCCCGACTCCTCCAGGTACCGGAGTAATCGCGCCCGCAATTTCTTTGGCAGCGTCAAAATCAACATCCCCTTTTAGTATGGCTATCATCCTTCCGGTTTTTTCGCTCTTCTTCTCGCCCACGCGATTGACTCCAACATCAATGACGCAGGATCCAGGTTTTATCCATTCAGGTTTTACAAGATTAGGTACGCCCGCTGCTACTATAAGAATATCAGCGCGTTTGCAATGATCCTCAAGGTTCTTTGTTCCTGTATGGACAACGGTGACCGTAGAATTCGCACCCTTTCCTTTCTGAAGCAGCATGTTTGCAATGGGTTTGCCCACGATGTTAGAGCGTCCCACAACCACCACCTCTGCGCCTGATGTATCAAAGCCGGAGCGTACAATAAGCTCCTGAATGCCTGCAGGAGTGCAGGGAAGGAACTTGACGTCGTCTCCTCCTATCATAAGACGGCCGACATTGACGGGGTGAAAGCCGTCTACGTCCTTGTCAGGATTAATGGCATTAAGCACTTTCTTTTCATCAATGTGTTTTGGAAGCGGAAGTTGTACAAGAATACCGTGGATCTTGGGATCCTTGTTGTACTTGTCTATAAGATTCAGCAGATCTGCCTCAGACAGATCATCAGGCTGATCGTCCTGGATCGAATTAAATCCGAGTTCATGAGCTGTTTTCTGCTTTGCCGTGACATAACTTATGGAAGCAGGATTGCGGCCGACCAGAATAGTTACAAGTCCTGGAACAATACCGTGACTGTTTTGCAATTTCTCAACATCTTTTTTAAGCTCTTCTCTTATTTGCGCGGCAATGTCTTTGCCGCTGATGATCTTTGCTGACATATTACCCCCTGTTTTAATTTACGATTTGCGATTGTTGATTTTTGATTTAATTTTTAAATAATTTGTCTTTCAATCGCCTGCCCCGTAGTCCAAGTCCGTATGGACTTTACGGGGTCATTCATCAATTACCAATTCACTCAGACCCCTTTTTTTATAAGTTCAAGCAGCTCCATCCTTGTAGACTCTTTGGTGCGGAATATTCCCCTGACCGCCGACGTCACTGTCCTTGCGCCCGGCTTTTTGATACCCCTCATGGAAAGACACAGATGCTCCGCGTCAACAATCACCATTGCACCCCTGGGTTTTAATTTTTTCATTATCAGGTCAGCAAGCTGGGTTGTAAGACGCTCCTGCACCTGCGGCCTTTTGGCAAACATCTCAAGTGCCTTGGCCAGTTCGCTTAGCCCTACGATCCTTCCTCCTGAGGGTATGTATGCAACGTGAGCCTTACCTATAAACGGAAGCAGGTGGTGCTCGCAGACAGAGTAAAACGGTATATCCTTGAGAAGGACCATTTCATCATGACTTTCACCCTCTATCGGCTTTAGAATTTCCTCTGTCGCCATATTAAGACCTGAAAATATTTCTTCATATAAAACTGCAAGTCTCTCAGGCGTATCCTTAATACCCGGCCTCTGTGTATCCTCCCCGATGCCTTCAAGGATCAGTTTTGCTCCTTTTATGATTTTCTTTCTGTCCATATCAAATCCTCATTGCCGCCGAAGAGATCAAATCAGCGGTCTTTTTTTTGCAGTTTATAACTCGTTCCTCAGTGACTATTTTGTCTATGCTGACATCGTGTACTTCTTTCGGCACCTTTGGAATTATCTGTTCTTCAAATGCCAGCGCAATAATGTTAACATGCATTTTTGATTTCGACAGCAGTTTGTCATAATACCCTTTACCATATCCAAGTCTGTTCCCGTTCATGTCAAATCCGGCCCCCGGGATTATCACAGTATTAATATCTTTTAGTGTTATTTCACGGCTCCTTTTATGCATCGGCTCCAAAATGCCCATGTAACCAGGCTTAAGTTCTGACACATCATTGATAATATATAGCCTCAATTGTTCTTTTCCGGCATCGACCAGGGGCAGGGCTATTTTTTTCCCTTTGCCAAGAGCACGCTTTATTAATGAAATAGTATTAACTTCAGATCTGAACGAGGCATAGAACAAAATACTCTCAGCCCTTTTGAAATCAACCAGCTTCAGAAATCTCTGTTCTATTAAGGCGTTCTTTTTTTTTCTTTCCGCCGGCTTAATGCGGTTTCTTTTATTGATAATTACTTCCCTTATGCTTTTTTTCAAATGACGTTCTCCAGATTTTTCTTAATATCCTTTGCCTCTTTAAGTGCCTTCTTAGACGCCCTGTACGGCGGTATACCTTTAATGTCAGCCTCCATAATTTCGCTGTTAAAGTTAAGTTGCCCGAGGAAGTCCATATTGCTTAAATTAGCCTTTATAAAATCTGTATCTTCCTCACTGCGAATCTTATTGGCGACTACAAACGCTTTTTTTATGCCAAGCTCTCCGGCAAGCTGTTTAACGGCAGCAGCAGTCTGAATGCTTCTCTGCCCAGGTTCAACAATAACAATGAACGAATCTACACCTTCAGCAGTTCCCCTGGTGAGATGCTCTATTCCGGCTTCCATATCCACGATTACAACATCATCCCGTTCGATTATAAGATGCTTTAACAGTCTTCTTAAAAGCGCGTGTTCAGGGCAGTAACAGCCGGAAGCGGCAAACTTGGATTTGCCCATCACAAGCAGTCTGATCCCGTCTATTGAATACCCGAATTCCTCAGGTATGTCGTCTACCTTTGGGTTGATCCTGAATATACCTCCACTGGTTCCCGGTTTCGCTCCTGTTCTTTCCTCAATAAGTTCTGACAGCTCTGCTATGGGCCTTATTTTACTAATCTCTTCTTTTGAGATACCAAGCGCCTGAGCAAGGTTGGCATCAGGGTCTGCGTCAACAGCTATCACATTCCTGCCGTCTTTTGAATAAAGATGGCTTAAGAGTGCGGCAAGAGTAGTCTTTCCCACTCCGCCTTTACCTGTTATTGCAATTTTCAAATGGTACCTATGCTCAAAACATCCACGGCAATTTATAAAACCGCACTATTTAATTGTTTCGATACAAGCAAAAATTTTACCATTTGAGGTGTTTCTTTGTCAAAGCAAAGGTGATCATAGTTAAGGGATAATTATCAGCAACTATGCGGAATTGTTCAATTTTGCAGCTTTGTTAGCATAAATAGATTGTAAAGAACGTTTACATTAAGTGCTTCTTATAGTTATAATATGAAAGAAGCTGATATTTGACGAATTTGACTGGTCAAATTCTCAACTAATAAATTTTTTTTAGGAGCATAAGCGTTGTCAAAACTGTATTCCTTCAACCTGCGCAGATATCTTATTTTTTATGGTCTTTTGATAATAATCGTATCAATGGTGCCGCTGAGTTTAATTATTATCAGCAAGGAAAAAGAAATCTTGGTCAATTCAGAAATATCAGCCATAAGAGAATCCGCCCGACAGCTGACGCATCGTCTTCACGACGAAGAAATAATCAATAAATCAGAGCAGTTCGCAAATATGCAAATAATTCTTGGAACATCATATTACGACAAGCTCGATCAAATCCTTGGATCTTTCATCCGTGAATCCGCGGAAATAAAAAAGATCAGCATTTACGGTGTTAATAATGCCAGGATTTATTCAATTGGTTCGGAGGATGCTGGTTTCGAATTGTTTTCAGATCTTCTAATGGCCGCTTTGAATGGCGATGTCAGTTCCAGGCTGACCAGGCACAGGCAACCTGATTTCTCAGACAATGGCAAGCTGTCCAGCATGGATATGCTGACTGTCTACGTGCCGATATTCGCTGATGAAATGGATGCCGGCGGGTCAGGCCGTGTGATCGGAGTTTTTGAAATTCATAAAGATATGAATCCGATATTCTCAATTGTCAAGAAAGAGACGGTGAATATTTATCTGTTGTT
Source organism: uncultured Nitrospirales bacterium (assembly GCA_964574765.1). GTDB lineage: Bacteria > Nitrospirota > Thermodesulfovibrionia > UBA6902 > BMS3Bbin08 > CAZNPC01. The sequence continues at coordinate 14,451 of CAZNPC010000016.1, forward strand.
GATGATCTCGATCGGTGCTTTGGTATTGTTTTTACATTTTGTTGCAGGCAAAGCTCATTCAATCATAGAGGAGAAGAATATTGAGATCAAAAGAACCAATATGGAGTTGAAGAAAGCCCAAAAAATAATCAGGGACAATATAGATGAAGTCATTGAACACAAGAGCTTTCATGTAAGATACAACAATAACGATCTTCTCAAATGCTGGGAGTTGAAGAATTGCGCTCAAACTCAATGTCCAAGCTACAAATCAGATGAGCTGCGATGCTGGCAGGTTGCCGGCACGTTCTGCGGAGGTAAAGCACAGGGCTTATTTGCTCAAAAGTACGGGGATTGTAAAAAATGTGATGTGTATAACCACGCCTGCAATAACAAGATCAATGTTATCGGCGAGAGCTTTAACAACATGATGACACTTCTTGAGCAGAAACACCTCGAACTTGAAAAACTCAACGAGAAACTGAAACATCTCGTAGATATTGATCCGTTGACCCAGATAGGTAACCGCCGAAGCTTTCAGAAAAAAATTGAGAGTATCCACCTCATGGCGCTTAGATACAAGAAAAATTACAGTCTTATTGTTTGTGATATTGATAACTTTAAGCTTTACAATGACACATACGGTCATCAAAAGGGAGACTATGTACTTGTTTCAGTAGCTAATACCTTCAGGTCCTCCATAAGGCAAACAGATGAAATATTCAGATGGGGCGGTGAAGAGTTTGTTATCATACTGCCGGAGCAGGGCCTGTCTGAAGCCCTTGTTGTAGCGGAGAGCCTGAGAACAGCAGTCCAGTCGATCGGCATAGAGCATAAGAATAATGATCATAATGTTGTAACTATAAGCTGCGGAGTTGCCTCAAACTCTGCTCTCAGCGGTTCAGATATAGGCTGGGAAACCCTGCTGAAACACGCCGACGATGCCCTGTACAAAGCTAAGGCTGAAGGCCGTAACCGGGTTTATTCCTCTGAAAATTCAGTTCTGAAATCATAGTTTTTTCCGGCCGCAATTGCTTTCTTCCGTTTATAATGAGTCGTACTTAATTGACTGCATTCAGTGTGTTCTGATAGCATTAAGATTAAAAAAGGAGCAAATCTGATGAAATTTCCCAGGATAATTCTTTCACTAATTTTTATGACCTCGTTTTTTGCCGCTTCTGCAAACGCTGGTATTCTTATGATCAGCTCAGATACTTCTCTACAAGGTACAGGCGGTGCCTCAATAATCAGGACATACATGGCAAAGAATAAGATGCGGGTTGAATCCGGTGAAAATGAAATAATCATATACCATCAGGACAAAGATATATTCTGGGCGATCGACAACAAGGAAAAGACCTATACGGAAATGACCAGGGCTGATATGAAAGCAATGAAAAGCCGGATGGACGAGGCCATGAAACAAATGCAGGCACAGATGAAAGATATGCCCCCTGAGCAGAGGCAGATGATGGAACAGATGATGCAGGGCAGGATGCCGTCTCAACCAGTGAAAACAACCTTTAAAAAAGTGCAGTCAAAAATTAAGGTTAACCGGTGGGTTACTGACAAATACGAGGGACACCGGGATGGCAGTCTTAGAAAGGAAGTCTGGAGTGCTGACATGGCTGAACTCGGGCTTGACAATGAGTCACTGCAGGTAATGACGGGACTCAGCGATTTTTTTGGTGAGATATCCCCGAAAAGCAATGCTGTACTTAAGCCCGGTTCAAAAGAATGGGAAAAGGAGAGGGGGTATGCCGGTATTCCGGTGAAAAGTATTGACTACCGTAACGGCCAGAAAACAGGCGTAAGAGAGATAAAAGAGATAATCAAAGTGGATTTTCCATCATCTCTTTTTGAACTGCCGGAAGGTTACAAGAAAATAGCAAATCCTCAAATGAGATAACGTATGGGGTCAGGTCTTGTATTTTAACATTACCTCTTTTTAATTACTTAAGGGATATGAAATTATTCCTGATTATCATCTGCCAGTTTATTTAGCAACTGATATACTTTTTTATTTCTGATTGCATCTCTGAGAGTCACAGTGCCCATAATTATGAAAAGTATGCCCGTAACAATGTACTCACCATCCATTGATAAGAAAAGAGCACTTAACCCAACTGTTAAACCCACTAAAATAGAAAAGATACCAGCAAATATAAACCCTTTAAATTTCTTAAAGTCTTTTTTGATAGCTTGAATTACTTTTGTTTCATCTGAATTCAGTATAATCTTTTTGTTTTCATTTATTACATTCATCTTTTGGCTTTCCTTTTTTGGGCTTTTCTTCCGGATTATAAGTTGGGAATCCTTGATCCATTAATTCCTTTATTCGATTGGTTTTTTCAGAAAAATAGTGAATTTTCAGTTGATCGTTATAGCATATGAGGAAAGAGGGGATTTATTTATTCATCCCTGACATGAGAGCCTGACGCATTACATCAACAGGCGGTTCTTTGCCAGTCCAGAGCTCAGAGGCGAGCGCGCCCTGCCACAGGAGCATTCCGAAACCGTTGAGGGTTTTTGCTCCTTTTTTTTCAGCTTTGCGCAGGAGACCGGTATTCTTATATATGACATCACATACAATCCAGTCGGAGTTGATAATATCAGGATCCAGGGGCAGGGGATCGTCAGGCTTAAGGCCCAGGGGGGTGGCATTAATAATAATATGAGAGCTACTGATTTTCTCTGTATCCTCCAGAAAAAACACATTATCGCGGATCTTTCTCAGGTCGGCCGCGAGCGCTTCCGCTTTAGGCCTCTCTATGTCAAACAAGGATAACTTTGAAGCCTTTTCACTCAAATAATAGCTTATAGCCCTTGAAGCTCCTCCGGCGCCGATCACGAAAACGTCTTTTCCTTCTACTGAAATTCCAGCCTCATCAAGCGAGCGCATAAATCCGCGGCCGTCGGTGTTATATCCGGTCAGGCGTCCTTTTGAATTTACAATAGTATTAACCGCTCCGATAAATTCCGCCTCTTTATCTACTTCGTCAAGGAGATCTATGACTTTTTCTTTGTGCGGTACTGTTATGTTTACCCCTGTCATATTAAGGCTTTTAATCGCCAAAACAGCGTCCGGCAGGTCTGCGGGCAGTACATTAAACGGGATATAACACATATCAATCCCAAGTTCTTTAAATGCCGCATTGTGCATTGCCGGCGAAAGAGTGTGCCCTATCGGGTGTCCGAAAATACCTGTTATCTTAGTCTTCCCGCTTACATCCATGAGTTATTCCTTTCAACAGCCCTTCCGGGGTTGATTCTATGGGTTTAACCTGCATTCCAAGACTCTCTTCAAGGTCCTTTAGTGTAACATTATCAAGAAATACATCTTCTCCGTTTCTCAGAACGACATCCGGGACCAGCAGGCAGTCTGCCTTGGTTTTTCCAACCACTGCCTTGAGTACATCTTTACCGGCAAGAAGCCCTGTTACTGTAACTGACGGGCCGAAGAATTTGTTTTCGATTTTGATTACATCCAGGGTCAGGCCGTCAATTGTTTTAAGCCTCTGCGTGAATTCTTCAAAAAAAGGCATAAACGATATGCCGCTAAAGATGGCGAAGTGCCGCGGCTCGATCTTCTTTGGCAGTTTCAGCTTCTTTGCGGCAGACTGAAAAACCGGCACAAGTCCTACTCCATTTTCCAGTTGAGGCAGGTCCCCGTATTCTTTAAGAGAAGGGAAGGGGACATCGGCTTTAATGTAAAACTCATCTGCAAGGTACACAAGCGGATCACCGTGCCGCTTCTTAAACCTTCTCCGTATCTGTTTCACGGTATCAATGACTTTCACAGCGTCTGATTTTTCAACAGGTCTTATCTGAGATTTTTTACTATACTTTGTAAGCCCGACAGGTACTACAGCTATTGAAGCCACATACGGATAAAATTTCTGCAGGTCCTTAATGGTTCGTGCGAGTTCATCTCCGTCATTAATGCCCGGGCACAGGACAATCTGAACATGCAATTTAATTCTGTGAGAGACGAAATCCTTTATTTCCTGGAGGATATCAGCCGCTTTGGGATTTCCGAGCATTTTCCTTCTGATGTCATTGTTGGTAGTATGAACCGATACATAAAGCGGACGAAGCCTCTGATCTATTATCCGTTTTCTGTCTGAAGGAGAAAGTTTTGAGAGAGTTATATAGTTACCGTACAAAAATGACATACGGTAGTCATCGTCCTTAAGATAAAGAGATTTTCTCATCCTTTTTGGAAGCTGGTCAATAAAACAGAAAATACATTTGTTTCTGCAGGATTTAACCTTGAAAGATTTCAGTTCGATCCCGATATTTGTCCTTTCCTTTCTCCTGATCTTGAATGAAAGATTTTTATCACCCCGCTGAACTTTCATATTGAGAGTGCTGTCTTTTGAGTAGAACATGTAGTCGATAACATCTCTTAGAGGATATCCGTTAATGCTGATAATTGAATCGCCTTTTTCAAGGCCGGACTGCTGTGCTGTACTGCCTTCATTGACATGACTGATAGTAACGTTCATTACGCCTGATTCCTTCTTTCACTCTCTGTATTGGCAAAAATCAGTCCATTATATACATAGTGAAGGCCTGATATCGCGGTAACTGCCGCGACTGTCATAAGAAACCACGAGTTTCCGAAAGTCTTTCCATATATATTAACAGAAGCAAGAACCAGACCTATCAGGATAAACTGCAATGCAATCGCGGTCTTGCCAAGCCTGCTCGGATCAACATTCAGGTTATGAGTGACAAAATAGATGATCAGGCAGCCTGTTACCACTATGAGGTCACGGCTGATAACAACTATCGTAAGCCACTTTGGGATCAGGCCGTACATGCTCATTATAATGAATGATGTTAACAGGAAAAACTTGTCAGCTACAGGATCGAGAATAGCTCCCAGCTTTGTAGTAAGGTTGTTTTTTCTTGCAATATATCCGTCAAGGCCGTCAGTAATGGAAGCGGCAACAAAAAAGATCAAAGCAAACAGGTAATTTCCATAAATCAGACTGGACGCAAAAAAAGGCAAAAAAAGTATTCTGGTTACAGTCAAGATATTAGGCAGGTTTCTGATCAAAACAAATACTCCTTAACATGCTTTAAATCATAATAATGGCGATATATCAATTAAATAGACTGCAACATCTAACAAATTACTTTAAAAAGTAAGCCCCCGTTACTACTTAGTAACAGGGGCTGTAATCAACTATTCGCAATACGATTAAAATACACCCTGCACCTTTCCGGTTTCAGTATCGACTTCAACTCTTCTGAAAGCAGGATTTGAACCGGTTCCCGGCATAAGACTTATCGCACCGGCAACCGGGACGATAAACCCGGCTCCATTGTATGTCAGAACTTCTCTTATTTTCAATTTCCATCCCTTGGGCACACCTTTAACAGAAGGATTGTCAGAAAGAGACAGATGTGTCTTAACCATACAAAGCCCCATCTTGGAAAGTTCAGGGTCTTTCTGGATCCTTGCAAGCGATGTATTTGCTTCAGTAGAGTAATCTACACCGTCAGCGCCGTATACTTCCTTCGCAATTAGCTCAATGCGGTCTTTGACCGGCTGATCGAGCTCATAAAGGAATTTGAATTCAGACTTTTCCTCACATGCCGCGACAACAGTCTCGGCAAATTCTATGGCTCCGTCCCCGCCTTTTTCCCAGTGTCTTGAAAGAGCCACCTTGGCGCCGGCAGCTTCCGCCAGCTCCCGTACTTTGGCTATCTCGGCATCTGTATCCGTATAGAATGCGTTAATGCATACAACCGGGCTTATACCCGCCTTTTTTACATTAGTGATATGATGCAGAAGGTTTGCGCATCCTTTTTCAACCCATCCTACATTTTCTGAACCATATTCTTTAGGCATGGCCTTGCCCGGCACCGGAACAGGCGCGCCGCCATGGCATTTAAGCGCCCTGATAGTAGCAACTATCACTGCCGCATCAGGAACAAGGCCGCTGAAGCGGCATTTCAGATTCCAGAACTTTTCAAACCCGATATCAGCTCCAAACCCTGATTCGGTTACATGGTAATCCGAAAGCTTGAGGCCTATCTGGTCGGCAATAATTGAGCTCTGCCCGATCGCGATATTTGCAAACGGACCTGCATGAACGATGACAGGCTGTCCTTCAAGTGTCTGCATAAGGCTAGGATTTAATGCCTGAACCATCCAGGCTGTCATAGCACCCGCAACCTGGAGGTCTTCTGTTGTGATCGGATCACCTTTTTTACTGTAGGCGACAACGATCTTGCCCATGCGCTCACGCATATCTTTCAGACTGGTGGCAACGGATAAAATTGCCATGACCTCGGATGAAACAGCTATTGCGAATTTGGACTTCATCATAAAGCCGTCTTTATTGCCGTTTACGCCGTCAATGCCGATTACTATATTCCTCAGGGTCTGAGCACAGAAATCCATTATCCATCCCATTTCCACCTTTGTCGGGTCCACATCAAGTCTTTCCATATTGCTAAGGCGCATAAGCTGTTCGTCAGTATAATTGCGTTCATGCTGCATCCTTGATGTAAGAGCGACCATCGCCAGGTTATGGGCGTTCATAATAGCATTAATGTCTCCGGTGAAACCAAGTGAGAAAGGTGTCAAAGGTATGCATTGTGCGAGTCCGCCGCCGGCAGCAGAACCTTTGATATTCATGGTAGGTCCTCCGGAAGGCTGTCTTATGGCAGCACTGACATTTTTGCCTATCTTTCCGAGACCCTGCACAAGGCCCATTGATGAAGTTGATTTTCCTTCGCCAAGAGGCGTTGGTGTTATGGCCGTAACATCGATATACTTACCGTTCGGCTTGTCTTTCAGGCGCTCAAGAACCGCCCTGTAATCGATTTTTGCAATATAATGTCCCTGCGGCAGAAGTTCATCTTTGGTCAATCCCAGGCGATCTCCGATCTCATAGATCGTTGACATATTCTTTTCTGCTTCTTCTGCGATTTCCCAATCAGCATGTTTAGTCGGATCAAGCGGCATCTTTTTACTCCTCCCTTTTTTTGTTTCTTTATTTGTTATCCGTTATCTGTTATCTGTAAATTAGGTGTTTCGTTTATCGATTAACGATTCACTATTAACTCTTAACGGTCTTAATAGCTGATAAGCGCGTTTATGAACTTTTCATTCATGCGCCTTATATTCATACTCATTATCAGGACCAGTTTCTTCATTATCTTCGATGTAAGGATCGTATCTTCTTTCTCCATCTTTTCGAAATCCTTTTTCGTGATCAAGAACACATCTGTATTCTCAAGGGCGGTCGCGTTAGCCTGATGGCGTCGCCTCTCAATAATCGACAGTTCTCCCAGGTAATGACTGGTTCCCAGTATAGCAAGCCTCTGCTTCCATCCGTCAGGAGTAGTCTTTGATATTTCAACTTTGCCCGTTATTATCAAATATAGCCCTTTTGTGTCCTCTTTTTCTTTGAAAAGGTCGTCTCCTTTGCTAAACGACATCTCTTTAACGATACCTGCAATTTTCTTAAGTTCTTCGTCGTTTAGACCTTCAAGAAGAACCTGTTTTTTAAGTAACATGTTTTTTATCATAATGCCCCCCGTTTTACAACTGTAAGATTAAAAATTAAAAAGCAAAATTAAGGATATTTTTAAAATTAAATTATTTTCTCCACAATTTAATGTTTTTCAACAGAACTACATTCGAATATTTTATTTTTTATTTTTAATTTTTTGTATTTTTACCGCGCACACCTTAAATTCCGGTATATTGCTTACAGGATCAAGGGCCGCATTAGTAAGCAGGTTTGCCGCGGCCTCTTTATAGTGGAACGGTACAAACACCCTGCCTTTTCCAACTCTCTTTGAAATCCTTGCACTTATTTTGATCTTTCCCCTTCTGGAGGAAACTCTGATCTTTTCTCCGTCACTTATTCCCGAACGGTCTGCGTCAGCTGAATTAAGTTCCACATAAGCTTCTGCCTCGACACTGTTCAGGGCATCGCCTTTTCTGATCATGGTACCTGTATGGTAGTGAAAGAGATGCCTCCCTGTTGACAGTATCAACGGGTATTCTTTATCCGGCAGCTCTTTAGACGGAATATAGTCTACCACACTGAAGACTGCTTTTTTTCTTGGGAAACCGCCTTTGAACAGATAAGGCGTACCCGGGTGTTCCAGAGTAGGGCACGGCCATTGAATTCCCAATTTATTTATCCTGCTGTAATTTATGCCGGTCACAGCCTGCCAGATGCTTCCTATCTCCTGAAACACCTCTTCAACGGAATTACACTTCATTTGATAACCAAGTCTGCTGCTGAGTTCGATAATGATTTGTAAATCTTCTTTTGCCTGTCCGGGAGAATCGACAGCTTTCCTCACACGCTGGACCCTTCTTTCAGTATTTGTAAATGTACCTTCCTTTTCAGCATATGAAGCCGCAGGTAAAACCACATCTGCCAGCCTGGCAGTTTCTGTAAGGAATATGTCCTGAACAACCAGCAGATCCAGCTTTTTAAATGCTTTAACCGTCTGGTTGATGTCGGGATCGCTAAGCGCGGGATTCTCACCCATTATATACATTGCCTTAAGCTTTCCCTTTAATATCTCATCGATCATTAATGTAGCGGTCAGGCCTTTTTTCTCTGAAAGCTTCACGCCCCACTTTTTTTCAAATTTCTCCCTGATTGCAGGCATTTCAACTTTCTGATACCCGGGATACTGGTCAGGTATACAACCCATGTCGGTAGCGCCCTGAACATTGTTCTGCCCCCTCAATGGATTCACGCCTGTGCTCTCCATGCCGAGGTTGCCCGTCATGAGTGCAAGGTTTGCGATTGACAGGACATTATCAGTTCCGTGCGTATGTTGTGTAATACCCATTGTGTAATAAATTCCCGGCTTCTGTGCGCTCCCATAAAGAAGGGCAGCCTCTATTATGTCCTCCCTGGGAACACCGGTGATCTTTTCGGCATATTCCGGCGTATATTTACTGAGCTTGTCCTTGAACGATTCAAAACCCTCGGTCCTGCTGAGTATAAAGATCCTGTCTATCAGGTTGTGCTGAAGGATCACATTCATAATGGAATTCAGCAGAACCACATCAGTACCTGGTTTTTGCTGGAGCCATTTGTGCGCAAATCCCACAAGGTTGATCCGCCGCGGGTCAGCGACAATGATCTTTGCACCTTTTCTAACGGCCTTTTTCATCCTCAGGCCGATAATAGGGTGGGTTTCAGTTGTGTTTGATCCTATAACAAAAAGTACGTCATTATTCTCGATCTCAGGGATCGAATTTGTCATTGCGCCTGATCCAAATACTGCGGCCAGACCGGCCACGGTTGAGCTGTGTCAAAGACGCGCGCAGTGGTCAACATTATTCGTGCCGATCACCGCTCTCATAAATTTCTGGAACAGATAGTTTTCTTCAGTCGTGCATCTTGCGGAAGACAGGCCGCCAATGGAATCAGACCCATGCTTTTCCTTTATATCTGTAAGTCTTTTCGCAATATGATCTAAAGCCTCATCCCATGATGATTCGACAAACTTGCCTTTCTTTTTGATAAGAGGTTTTGTAAGCCTGTCTTTGTTGTTGACAAAACTGTATCCGAATGTCCCTTTGGGGCAAAGCCATCCTTCATTGATCGTATCTTCTTTCGAAGTTACCCTGACTATCTCATTATTCCTGACATTGAGAGTCAGACCACAGCCGCAGCCGCAGTAAGGACAGGTTGTATCCACTTCTTTTATGTCTTTCTGCCGGCCCTTAAGATCCCACATCTTACCGGTCAGGGCGCCTGTGGGGCACACCCTTATACATTGTCCGCAGAACTCACAATCAAGGTCGCGCTCATACGGCGGGCAAACTTTGGATTTAAATCCCCTGTAAGCTATATCAATGGCAGAGACTCCCTGAATCTCATCACAGACCCTTACACATTTGTTACAGAGGATGCATTTTTCCATGTCCCTTTCAATCAGTGGATTTCCGTCTCTCTTTTCATAAACGCGTCTCTCACCTTCAAACCTGTTTTCCCTTAAGCCATAGAAATAAGCCAGCTCCTGAAGTGTGCAGTCTCCTGCCTTCTCACATACCATACAGTCGTTAGGATGGTCTGACAACAGGAGTTCCAGTGTTGTCCTTCTTAGCTTCTCAAGGCCTGGAGTAACAGTCTCTACTTCCATATCATTACTGACAGGAGTTGTACAGGCTGTTACAGGCCTGTTTATACCCTTGATCTCAACAATACAGAGCCTGCAGCCGCCATATGGTGTAAGCTTCGGATGATGGCAAAGCGTAGGTATGGAAACGCCGCATCCCCGGGCGGCATCCAGCACTGTTGTGCCTTCACGAACCGTTGTTTTTATACCGTCAATAGTCAGATTGATCATCTTATTTTTCCATCTACTCCTTTTTTACCGATTCAAATTTACACGCGTCAAAACAGGCTCCGCACTTTACGCATAATTCAGACGATATGCTGTGCGGTTTCTTTTTCTCTCCTGATATGGCTCCGGCAGGGCAGGCCCGAAGACACGCGCCGCATCCTTTGCACAGTTCTTCAATTATGCTGTACTCTATAAGCTCCTTGCAAACTGCAGCCGGGCATATTGAATCATTGATATGTGCTTCATACTCCGGTCTGAAATACTTAATGGTGCTTAGTATGGGATTTGGAGCAGTCTGCCCCAAACCGCAGAGAGATGAAGCCTTTATATCGTTTCCCAGGTCTTCAAGAAGCTCTATATCTCCGTCTCTGCCTTTTCCCGCTGTTATCCTGTCAAGGATCTCAAGAAGTCTTTTGGTTCCGACCCTGCAGGGCACACATTTGCCGCATGACTCAGCCTGTGTAAATTCAAGAAAGAATTTCGCTATACTGACCATGCAGTCAGTATCATCAAGCACTACCATTCCACCGGAGCCAACTATAGAACCGACCTTTGTAAGAGACTCGTAATCTACGTTTATGCCTATCTGGCTTTTAGGTATACATCCGCCTGAGGGGCCTCCGGTTTGAACTGCCTTGAACTTCCTCTTCTTATCCAGTCCGCCGCCGATGTCATATATTATCTCTTTAAGAGATATGCCCATAGGTACCTCTATGAGGCCGCTATTTTTCACTTTACCCGTAAGTGCAAATACCTTTGTACCCTTGCTTTTTTCCGTGCCAAAAGATGAAAACCAGTCAGCGCCCTTTCTGATGATATAGGGCACGTTTGCCAGGGTCTCAACATTATTAATGACCGTCGGCTTCCCCCACAGCCCGCTGTGCACAGGGAAGGGCGGCTTGGCACGCGGCATGCCCCTCTGTCCCTCTATAGAAGCGATTAGAGCAGTTTCTTCTCCGCAGACAAATGCGCCGGCCCCGAGCTTGATCTTAATGTCAAAATCAAATTTCTTTTTGAGTATGTTCTTACCCAGGAAATTCTTTTTTCTCGCATCTATCAATGCCTTTTTCAGCCTTTCAACGGCAAGGGGGTATTCAGCTCTTATGTATACATATCCTTTGCTTGCGCCTATTGCATAGGCGCCGATGATCATACCCTCTATAACCGCGTGTGGATTCCCTTCAATAACCGCCCTGTCCATAAAGGCCCCGGGATCACCTTCATCCGCATTACATATAATGTACTTTTGATCGGCCTTGACTCCGTGACAGATTTCCCACTTAACACCTGTAGGAAAGCCCGCACCTCCACGGCCTCTCAAACCGGATCTCTTTATTTCTTCTGTAACCTTCTTCGGTTTCATGTTCTTTAGGACCTTTCTAACCGCTTTATAACCATCGACAGAGATGTATGCCCCAATATCTTCGGGATCTATATTCCCGCAGTCAGAAAGAACGACTTTGACCTGCTTTTCATGGAAATTGTGGTAGTCTTCTTTTGCCAGCCATTCAGTTACCGGCTGTTTGCCGACGATATGTTCCTCAACTATCCGTTCGGCCATTTCAGGCTTTATGTACACATAGGTTGTCTTGTTATCGTTGATAACAATATCTACAAGCACATCCTTTGCGCACAAGCCCCGGCAGCCGACCTTGTGCAGAGAACACCCTTTTTTAAGTTCAGCGGGGATACTACGCGCCTTAAGAGATGAATCAAAGGCAGAAAGCACTTCGGTCCCTCCGGCGGCAATACCCCCGGTGCCCATGCACACCTTTATAGTGATTTTGTCTTTCTTCATTTCTTAAGTGCCTTTATTTCCCTGGTCAATTTATTAGCTGACTGTTTGCCATAAACTTTCCTGTTTATGATAACTACCGGAGCTATGCTGCAGGCGCCAACACAGGCAACCTGTTCAAGGGTAAATTGCTTGTCACCTGTTGTGATCTGCCCTTCCGCAAGGTTCAATTCGGTTTTTGCGGCATTGATCAGACGGTCAGCCCCTTTAACATGACACGCCGTTCCACAGCAGGCTGTGATGATATTTTTGCCCCTCGGCACCATATGGAACTGCGCGTAAAAGGTTAAAATTCCATAGAAACGACTTGCAGGAATATCGAGCTTTCCAGAAAACCAGTCAACTATATTTTCCGGAATATATCCGAATGAGTCCTGGATCTCCTGCAGAAGAGATATTATATTCCCTTCCCAGGATTCGAACTGACTGAGAATCCTTTTTAACTCTTTTTCAACTTTTGGAGATATTTTCAGCATAATCACTCCACATTGCCTCTCAAAGTCAGAGCTGCCGGGACCGGCAAACTATGTAATAGATTTCTCCAGGAATTCAGGCGAAGATCAGAATTTTATCTTCTCCATACTCCGGCAAAAAATATAGTATATTATTAAGCAGGGCATTGATTTTCATTCTGGAACAAGGTTTTTTTCAATGCCTGTTACAATTACTGAATATTTTTTTCAGAATTAAAACTTTATCACAGAGTAAACTATGGTGTCAAACCATTATGGACACATATTAGTTTTTTTTATACATTATGGAATAAGCAGGGTTTTTGATAGAGTTTAGGCCTTTGAAGAACGGCTCCGGCAGAAAACTGCCGGATAAAATGATTTAACGAAAACAGAGGGCATAAAATAAATGAACAACTGGTATCAAAAAGATATTAAAGAAGTTTTTGATCTGTTGGAAACCTCGCCGGCGGGTCTTTCCGCCAGGCGGGCTGAAGAAGGGCTCTCCATGTATGGGCATAACAGGCTCCCTGAAAAAAAACGGGTGAGCCCTGTCACAAGGTTTCTCTTACAGTTTCATAATCTGCTCATATATGTGCTTCTTGCCGCCTCGGCGGTAACAGCGTTTATGCGGGAGTGGGTTGATTCGGGTGTTATTTTCGGGGTTGTAATAATAAACGCCGTGATAGGATTCATTCAGGAATCAAAGGCCGAGCAGGCACTGGCCTCCCTTAAGAAAATGCTTTCGCTGCAGGCAACCGTAGTAAGAGAAGGCCGGCAGATGGAGGTTCCCGCAGAGTATCTTGTTCCCGGAGATGTAGTGATTATTGAGTCCGGCGACAGGGTCCCCGCTGATATCAGGTTTTTTAAAACCAAAAATCTGCATCTGGACGAAGCGGCGCTCACAGGCGAATCCCTGCCTGTTAACAAGGTTACTGACCCGGTACAGGGGGATGCTGAGGTAGGTGACAGGATTAACTCCGCATTTAGCGGCACCTTCGTAACAACAGGAAATGGTATCGGTATAGTAACGGCTACCGGTGAGAGATCGGAGATCGGAAAGATCGCTGGAATGCTCCAGGAGGTTGAAGAGGTTAAAACACCCCTTACAAAAAAGATTGCATCTTTCAGCAGTGTCTTGACCGTAGTAATTATAGCGGGCTGTGCGGCTGTATACGCTTTCGGCACTTTACTGAAGGGTCTGCCCGCCATTGATATGTTCATGGCTGTCGTTGCTATTGCAATCTCTGCCATACCTGAGGGACTGCCTGCCATCATGACCATAGCCCTTGCCATAGGCGTAACGAGAATGGCGGCAAGGAACGCGATTATAAGGAAGCTTCCGGCTGTGGAGACACTGGGGAGCACAATGGTTATATGCACCGATAAGACAGGCACTCTAACCCGCAATGAAATGACCGTGACAAAGTTGATAACTCCTGAGGGTGATTTCAGCGTGACAGGCGTGGGATACGCCCCGTCAGGCTCACTCATGAAAGAGGAAACTTCTATAGATGTCACCCATTATCCTTCAGTGTCAGAACTGCTGAAAACCGGGCTTTTGTGCAATGACGCCATTCTCAGGCATGACGGTGATGAGTGGAAGATAGAAGGCGATCCCACAGAGGGCGCGCTTATAGTGGCGGCCGGTAAGGCGCTTCTTGAACCGGATAATGAAAAGGCGGCAATGCCGAGAAACGACTCCATCCCCTTTGACCCGGATCAGCGGTTTATGACGACCCTTCACCATAACCATTACGGAAAGGGTTTCATATATATAAAAGGCGCGCCGGAAAAGATTATCTCTTTATGCAACTCGGAATGGGGCAGGGAAAGTGAAGAAATTGACGGGAAGCTCTGGGAAGACCGCGCAAGGGAGATGGCCTCCAGCGGACTGAGGGTCCTCGGCATTGCCCTCAAACATGCGCCTGAAGATCATGTCATCCTGAAATTTACTGATGTTGAAGCGGGCGGATTTACATTACTGGGGCTCGCAGGGATGATCGACCCCCTGAGGCAGGAGGCAAAGGAAGCGGTGCAATCCTGTAAAGACGCTGGCATAAAGGTAAAAATGATTACCGGCGACCACGCGCTGACAGCAAGGGCTGTTGCAGCCGGGATGGATTTGGGAGAAGACGTTAAAACAGGAGTAGAGATCGACCGGCTTGACGACAGCGACTTTGACGAGACAGCCTTCGAAGTAAATGTATTTGCAAGGGTGAGCCCCGCCCACAAGCTCAGGCTGGTAAGGTCATTGCAAAGCAGGGGGGAGATAGTGGCAATGACAGGTGACGGAGTAAATGACGCCCCGGCGCTCAAACAGGCGGACATAGGTATTGCAATGGGTATAACCGGGACAGAGGTCTCAAAAGAGGCGTCTGACATGGTAATTACCGATGATAACTTCGCTAGCATCAAACACGCCGTGGAAGAGGGGCGCACTGTTTTCAATAACCTTATAAAAACCATTATGTTTATACTCCCCACAAACGGCGGCGAATGCCTTGTAATCATATGGGCGATTATCACCGGCGCTTTGCTGCCGGTTTTACCGCTCCATATCCTGTGGATAAATATGGTAACTACCGTAGCCCTTGCCATTACCCTTGCCTTTGAACCTGTTGAACAGGGAACCATGAAGCTGCCCCCGCGAAAACCCGATGTCCCGATCCTCGAACCATATCTAATATGGCGAATCGTCATGGTATCAGTTGTTATGGCCATGGGTACTTTCGGGCTGTTCTTTTACGAAAGAGGACAGGGGGCAAGTATCGAGACGGCAAGAACCGTTGCGGTCAACGCCATAGTCTTCTTCGAGATATTCTATGTATTTAATACGAGATATCTCACAGACAGCGTATTGAGCATAAAGGGTCTTTTTGGTAACAGGATTATACTCATCGGCGCGGCGGTAGTGATTGTACTGCAGATAGTCTTTACCTACTGGACGGTCCTGAACCGTCTGTTCAGGACAGAGCCGATCGGACCGTGGAGCTGGTTAAGAATCATAGCCGCTTCAGCAATTATATTCTTCATAGTAGAAGCGGAAAAGGCCATTATAAGAAGGTGGAAGAACAGAAGGAAATACAAAATTAGCAGTTAACAATTAACAATTAAAATACTGGTTTTGTCCAGCCTCAGGCGGATCCGCTCTCCACGGCGAGTCTTTGACCGGGGCGGACAATGATAATTTTGAAATGAGGAGTCCATGTCTTGTCTATGCTGGTTAACATCCTGTTCCCGATAAACGCCGGGGCATTTACATATTCAGTTCCTGAAGACCTTGAATCAGAAGTCAAGATCGGATCAAGAGTTCTCGCTCCTTTCATAAACAGGCATAAAGTCGGTATCGTAGCCAGCCTTGCCAAATCAGGTTTAACAGACAAAAAAATAGTCATCAAGCCGATTAAAACAGTGTTGGATGATCATCCTTTGATTCCTGAAAACCTGCTAAAACTTATTAACTGGACAGGACAATACTATATGTCAACACCTGGACTTGCTCTTAAGAATGCTGTACCTTCTGGTGTGCTTGAAGGCAGAAAAAGCGGTAAGAGCAGAATTACATATGACCAAAACATAGAACCGACAGCACCCTTAAGCCTGACTCCGGAGCAGAAAAAAGCTCTGACTGAAATCAATGCCGTTCGTTCCGGGGCTTTTCTGCTGCATGGTGTTACCGGCAGCGGCAAGACAGAGGTTTATCTGAGAGCTATTGAGGCCCTTCCTGATGGTAAAACAGCAATAGTGCTTGTTCCGGAAATAGCACTTACATCTCAGATGATAGATAAATTCAACTGCCGCTTCAACGGCAGGGTAGCATTTTTGCACAGCGGCATGTCATCGGGAGAAAAGATCAGTCACTGGCGGAAGATAAGAAATGCCGAGGTTGGAGTTGCTTTGGGAGTCAGAAGCGCGGTATTTGCCCCATTTACCAACATCGGCCTCATTGTGGTTGACGAGGAGCAGGAGACATCATACAAGCAGTTTGAGGGGCTAAGGTACAGCGCCAGAGATATTGCTCTGGTCAGGGCCAAACTGGAAGATGCGAAAATAATCCTGGGCTCTGCAACGCCTTCGCTGGAGGCCCGTTACAACGCGGAGAAAGGAAAGCTCAGGTATCTCCAGCTGAAACACAGGATAGAACAGAAACCTATGCCTGAAGTAGAGATAATTGATATGACCCGGGAAGATACTAAATTATCTTCGGTTTCTAAAAAACTGTCAGCCGTCCTGCAGAATAATGTCTCTGACGGACAGCAGTCCCTGATCATGCTGAACAGAAGGGGATATTCTCCATTTCTTATGTGCGTTGATTGCGGATACACTTATAAATGCCCTGCATGCAGTATAACGCTTACGTATCATAAGGACTCGCAGACTCTTAAGTGCCACTACTGCGGGTCTTATCTTGAACCACAGACTTCATGTCCCAAATGCCGTGGAACCAGGACAAAATACCTTGGGACAGGAATTCAGAGAGTTGAAGAAGAGCTCAGCGGATCAATTAAGGGCATTTCATTAATCAGAATGGACAGAGATACAACAAGAAAAAAACTGTCCCATTACAGAATGGTCAAAGATATGGAGAAAAAAAAGGCAAATGTCCTCCTTGGCACGCAGATGGTTGCCAAAGGGCTGGATTTTCCTGATGTTACCGTATCTGCTATTATTTCAGCTGACGTTGCTTTGAACCTGCCTGATTTCAGGTCAGGAGAAAGGGCGTTTCAGCTATTCACTCAGCTCGCAGGCAGGTCCGGCAGAGGAAGACTGCCTGGAAAGGTCTACATTCAGAGCTATTCTAATGATCATTACGTATTCGACTATGTTCAAAAACATGATTATGAAGGCTTTTACAAAAAAGAGCTGGCATTGAGAAAAGATCTTTCTTATCCGCCGTTCAGCAGATTAATAAGGATCGTTTTCAGTTTTAAGACCCGGAACGACGCCAATAAAACCATAAAGTCTGTTTCAGAAAACATAAGAGCTCTGAAAACACCTGGTGTAGTGATTCTCGGGCCCGCGCCTGCACCTGTTGAGAAGATCAGAAATATGTGGAGATGGCATCTTATCTTAAAAGGAAAAAAATCAAACTTAATGAGACAGGCCGCGTTACTCATACTCGAGCAGGTCAGTCACATGAAAAATGTTCGGATTGAAGTTGATGTTGATCCGATAAATTTGCTGTGATCAGCTTAAAGTGATATAAGAAATTGGAAGTAAGGCATAAACTCGTTTATGTCTCACAACAGGAAGACTGCTTCTTAAAGTAAATACGGTGAATAATCAGGGCAACTGCCTCCTGATCCCCATAATCGACGAAAAATTACATTCTGTTTAAGCCTTTCTGTTTATAGGTTTAAATAAACTTCCTCGGAGTCTTCTTTTAAATGTGTCGGACCTGCCTGCCAGTTTGTTTGGCATGGTGGGCATCAGTTACCAGTTTATCCGCCTGGTAGTGTGGCGGGCAGTCCTGTTTATTGATTTATTCAAAAGAGTCATGCCTGTCTGATATGGGATCAGGTTTATTTGTAAAGTTTAAGAACATGAAGACTGATGATGACTCTCCGTGCGACTCCTTTTAAAAAAAACCTCGGGGAACTAACCGAAAACGTCTATCTTTATTGATCAAACAGAATCTAATCAATTGTCGATTGCGGAGGAAAAGAAGCAGTCGTCCTGTTCTTACATCTGATAGACAGACCAGAAAGAAGGTGGTTCTGATATAAAAGTCAGTAAATCATTTAGCCGTTTTAGCGCTTAGTATTTGCCTGATGTATTCTATGTCCTTATTCATCTGGGCCTTAAGTTCTTCAACTCCGGGGAACCTCATTT
>CAZNPC010000017.1:0-32418 GCA_964574765.1 uncultured Nitrospirales bacterium
AAGGAAAAGGTCTATCCCATGGTGCCGGCCGGAGCTGCCATAAATGAAATGATATTTGACGAAGAAGAGGAAAAAAAGCCTAAAAAGAAACGCAAGACAAAAAAATAAAAGTCATTAAGTCACTAAGTAATTATGTGTTAATGACCCAATAACTTAATTCAGGGATATGTGTTAAGTGACTCAATAACTTAATTCAGAGGGGTGAAATGAGGCATACAATTTCAGTACTTGTGGAAAATAAATTCGGCGTGCTTTCAAGAGTTTCAGGTCTTTTTAGCGGCAGGGGATATAATATTGAAAGTCTTTCAGTCGGAGAGACAACCGACCCGAAAGTGTCTGTAATGACGATAGTTACGACAGGAGACGACCAGGTAATTGAGCAGATAACTAAACAGCTCCATAAACTTATTGATGTTATCAAGGTAATAGACTTTACCGGGATCGATCATGTTGAAAGAGAGATGGTTGTTGTTAAAATAGCTCCCAGGAAAGAGGACAGGCCCGAGGCGTTAAGACTGTCTGAGATCTTCAGGGGGAGAATAGTGGATTCCGGGACAGCCACCTATACAATTGAGATCACAGGGGATGAAAAAAAGATAGAAGCATTTATTGAGCTTATGAAGCCGTACGGGATCAAGGATTTTGTTCGAACAGGTAAAATTGCGATCGCAAGAGAAAGAATAAAGAAAACATAAATCCATTTTATTAATTAGCAATGAAAATTGAACCCATGTACCACAAGGGTACAGGGCAGGCTACTTAACCACTGAAGCCACTGAACCAACTAATGTAAAATGGACAATTAGCAATTAAATGGGGGGGTAGGAATGAAGATTTATTATGATAAAGATACTAAACGCAGACTTTTGAAAGGTAAAAAGGTCTGTGTTATGGGATATGGAAGCCAGGGACATGCCCACGCAAACAATCTGAAAGACAGTGGGGTCGATGTAATTATTGGAGTCAGAAAAGGACAAAGTTTTGATAAGGCAAAGAAAGCCGGTTTCAAGGTCATGCTTCCCGGAGATGCCGCAAGAGGCGCGGATGTGATAATGATGCTCATGCCGGATGAGAACCAGGCTGACATATATAGCAACGAAATAGTCATGAATTTAAAGAAAGGCGTTTATCTTGGTTTTGCTCACGGCCTGAATATTCATTACAACCAGATAGTTCCTTCAACTGACACAAATATCTTTATGGTCGCGCCGAAAGGCCCGGGACACCTGGTGAGGTCAGAGTACGTAAGGGGTGGAGGCGTTCCATGTCTTGTAGCTGTTGAGCAGGACCCGTCACGCAAAACAAAGGCCCTTGCGATGGCTTACGCGTCTTCTATAGGAGGCGGCAGAGCAGGAATAATTGAGACTACTTTCAGAGAAGAGACAGAAACAGATCTCTTCGGTGAGCAGGTCGTACTTTGCGGCGGGCTTACATCTCTGATCACGGCCGGCTTTGAAACGCTAACTGAGGCAGGTTATGCCCCTGAGATGGCATATTTTGAGTGTCTTCATGAGGTGAAGCTGATTGTTGATCTTCTTTATGAAGGCGGAATATCCAATATGCGCTATTCCATCAGCAATACCGCGCAATTTGGCGACCTTACCAGAGGGAAAAGGATCATAACTCCTGAAGTTAAAAAAGAAATGAAAAAGATCCTTGATGAAATTCAGTCTGGAGAATTTACCAGGGAGTGGATACTTGAATGTAAGGCAAATAAGCCGGTATTTAACGCGCTTACCAAAAAAGGCGCGGAACATCCCATCGAAAAGATCGGGGCAAAGCTCAGGGGCATGATGCCCTGGCTTAAAAAAGAGAAACTTGTAGACAAGTCAAAAGCTTAATAACAGTGACCAGTGATGAGTGCCTGCCTGCCCGCCACCATGCCAAACAAACTGGCAGGCAAGCACTACAAGGCGGGTAAACCGGCAGGCAGGATTGGTAATGTGTGAAAATGATTTCGAAATTCGATACGAAATAATAACTGGGTACCCTCCAAATTACCGGTCTACGACTCATGAGCGGGCAGGCCGGTGTTATGTTTAAGCTTGCTCCCGAAGGCTATCCCTTCATAGTTGTCTTTCTGCTGGTAACAATACTCACTGCCGTGTTCGGACAGCCCTGGATGATTTCAGTCTCCTTTGTGCTTTTGCTTTTCATGTTATATTTCTTCAGAGATCCTGACAGGACAGCGCATGAAAGCAGCGATATATTCTATTCTCCTGCCGACGGCAAAATCATCCTTATAAGGGAGACCGAAGAAAATGAATTATTGAACGGCCGTGCTCTTGAGGTTAGTATCTTTATGACAGCGTTCAACGTGCATGTCAACAGAGCGCCGTGTGACGGGACTGTTAAGGACGTTAAACATTACCCCGGCAGGTTCATGGCTGCTTTTAGACATGACGCTTCATTGGCAAATGAGCATATTACCATGCTCATGGATACCGTGCACGGTAAAATAGCTGTCAGACAGGTCGCGGGTTTTCTTGCCAGACGTGCGGTATGCAGGGTCAAACCGGGTGATGATCTTAAACAGGGACAAAGATACGGTATCATAAAATTCAGTTCCAGGCTTGATGTATTTTTGCCATTGAATACAAGAATTAAGGTAAAATTAAATGATAAAGTCAGGGCGGGAGAAAGTATTCTCGGGATAATCGAGAACTGTTAACTGAATAAAGTCATTCAGTCACTTAGTCATTGAGTGATTAATAATAACTCAATAACTTAATAACTTGGTGTGAGATGAGAAAAGGAATCTATTTATTACCCAATACGTTGACCCTGTGCGGTATGTTCGGCGGGTTCTACGCGATTCTTATGTGCCTTAACAGTAATTATGTGCATGCCGCCTGGGCAATATTGATCGCGATTATTTTTGACGGACTTGACGGATGGGTTGCCAGGCTGACACACAGCACTACCAAGTTCGGTATACAGCTTGATTCCCTGTCAGACCTTGTAGCATTCGGGATCGCACCCGCTGTGCTGATATACAGTTGGGGACTTCATTTTTTCGGCAGAATAGGGTGGGGCGCCGCTTTTTTCTATGTCATATGCGGGGCGCTAAGGCTTGCCCGGTTTAATGTGCAGATGGACACTGCTGAAAGCAAGGCGTTTACAGGAATGCCGATTCCCGGAGGAGCTGGAATTATCGCGACTTCAGTGCTGATCTATTCCGAGATCTGGGGGAATATGACGGGCAGAAACTATCTGGCGCTTTTATTACCGTTTCTGCTTGCGGCGCTTATGGTCAGCACATTGAAATATCATGGCTTAAAAGAGATCGATTTTAAAAAGAGAAAACCATTCTGGCTTCTGGTTGCTATAGTAGCCGCTTTTGTTCTGATCATTATGAGCCCTGAAATAGTGCTCTTTGTATTTGGTTTTATCTATATGATATACGGCATTATTGAGGGCGCAAAGAGATTTCAAAAGAAAAAAGGCGTAAGGAATCAGACAAGATGAGGATAATCAAGATCTTTGACACAACATTGAGAGACGGGGAGCAGTCGCCCGGAGCTTCCATGAATGTGGATGAGAAGCTGCAGATCGCTAAACAACTTGCGCGTCTTGGAGTAGATATTATAGAGGCAGGTTTTGCCATCAGTTCGGCGGGTGATTTTGAGGCTATCAGGACGATCGGGGCCGAAGTGGAAGGCCCGGTGATCTGCAGTCTCGCCCGTGCAAAAGAAGCAGATATCAAAAGGGCGTGGGAATCTGTACAGGATATTCCTAAAAAGAGGATACATACTTTCCATTCAACGTCGGATATACACCTGAAGTATCAGTTCCGGATCAGTCGTGAAGAGGCTCTTGAAAGATCCGTTAATATGGTCAAATATGCAAAGAGCCTGGTTGACGATGTGGAATTTTCGCCCATGGATGCTGCCAGGACAGATGTCAATTATCTGTGCGAGGTCATTGAAGCTGTAATCGATGCCGGGGCACTGACAGTCAATATACCTGATACAGTGGGATACAGTATTCCGCATGAGTTCGGTGCGTTGATAAAGGAGATATGTGTCAGAGTGAAGAATGTGGACAAAGCTGTGATATCAGTTCATTGTCATAATGATCTTGGTCTTGCCGCGTCTAATTCTCTTGCCGCGATTATAAATGGAGCAGGTCAGATCGAGTGTACTGTTAACGGGATAGGGGAACGTGCAGGCAACTGTTCAATGGAAGAAGTTGTAATGGCCATGAGAACAAGACAGGATATTTTTAATGCCGATACTGGAATTACATCTGAGGAGATAATCCGGAGCAGCAGGCTTGTTTCGAAGATTACCGGTATGTCAGTTCAGCCGAACAAGGCTATCGTGGGCGCTAATGCCTTTGCGCATGAATCCGGCATTCACCAGGACGGCCTGCTGAAGGAAAAGACCACTTATGAGATCATAACGCCTGAGACGATCGGCCTTCAAAAGACAAAGTTCGTGCTTGGCAAGCTCTCCGGCAGACATGCTTTTAAGACCAGGCTGAAAGAACTCGGCCATAATTTAAGTGATGAGGAGATCAACAACGGATTTGAGCGGTTTAAAAAACTTGCTGATCAAAAGAAAGAAATATATGACGAAGACATAGAAGCCCTTGTATCCGAGGAAGTGGCCAGAATACCGGAAAAGTTCAGCCTCATAGACCTGAACATAACGGCCGGAATTAACCTGAAGCCGTCGGCATCGATCAAAATCAAAGTGGACGAGGAATTGATAGAAAAGACAGAATATGGAGACGGGCCTGTTGATGCGGCCTACAAGGCCATAGCATCCATCGCGGATACTGGCAGCCGTCTGGTCAAGTTCGAAGTAAAAAGCATTACAGGCGGCACTGACGCCCTTGGGGAAGTAATGGTGTCTCTTGAAGAGGATGGTCGGTTTGTACGGGGACACGGCGCGGACACTGACATTATTGTGGCCTCTGTCAGGGCTTATATTAACGCGCTTAATAAACTGGCTGTCAGTAGAGATTAAAAAGAGTAATACCTGCTGATTAATCGATTCCCCTCGTTGACTTAACCCGCTATTATCCTGTAATATTGCCAGTACATTTTATCAGGAGTAAATATGACAATAACAGAAAAAATTCTTGCCGCTCATGCCGGAAGAGAATCAGTTTCACCGGGTGAGCTCATTAACGCCAGGGTAGACCTTGTTCTTGCTAATGATATAACTGCGCCGATTTCAATTACTGAATTTAAGAAAATAAAAGCTAAAGGCGTTTTTGACAAAAACAGGATTGCCTTAATACCGGACCATTTTGCTCCTCAGAAAGATATCAAGGCAGCCGAACAGTGCAAGATGCTTAGGGAATTTTCCAGAGAACACGATCTGGGCCTTTACTTTGAAGTCGGAAGAATGGGGGTTGAACACGCGCTCCTTCCTGAACAGGGGCTTGTTGTCCCCGGAGACGTGATCATAGGCGCTGACAGTCATACGTGTACTTACGGCGCACTTGGCGCGTTTGCCACCGGTGTGGGTTCAACTGATGTGGCAGCTGCTATTGCTACGGGCGAATGCTGGTTTAAAGTGCCTGAATCGATTAAATTTAAATATTACGGAAAGCTTGGCAAATGGGTCGGCGGAAAAGACCTTATACTCCATACCATAGGTGATATAGGGGTTGACGGCGCGCTTTACAGAGCAATGGAGTTTGAAGGTGAAACAATAAGGTTGCTTCCAATGCACGCGAGGCTTACCATGTGTAATATGGCGATAGAGGCTGGAGGAAAGAACGGTATAATCGTACCGGATGAGATCACAGAACAATATGTTAAAGGCAGGGCAAAGAGGGAGTATTCTTTTTACTCGTCCGACGAAAATAGTTACGCGGATATAAAAGAATATGACTGTTCGAAAATCCCTTTGACTGTTTCCTGCCCGCATCTTCCGTCAAACACAAAGCCTGCTTCAGAGCTTTCTAATATAACTGTGGATCAGGTGGTCGTCGGCTCCTGTACGAACGGCAGGATCGAAGACATGAGAGAGGCGGCAGAGATCATAAAAGGGAAAAAAGTAAACAGGAATGTAAGAATGATAGTAATTCCAGCCACCCAGGAGATTTACCTGCAGGCAGTTAAAGAAGGGCTTGCCGAGGTATTTGTGAACGCAGAGGCGGTTTTTTCAACTCCGACATGCGGCCCGTGCCTGGGAGGTCATATGGGGATACTTGCAAAAGGCGAGCGCGCCATTGCCACGACAAACAGAAACTTTGTCGGCAGGATGGGACATCCGGAGAGTGAGGTCTATCTTTCCAATCCGGCGGTAGCGGCGGCGTCCGCAATTCTTGGAAGAATTGGAACGCCGGAAGAGGTTGTTTAAAAAGGCATGGGAAACTACTTTGCAATGTCTATAATCGACAAATTATTAATATTTTGTATTAGCTTTTCATGTACAGCGTTATTGGTTAATTCTTCTGCGTTTTCTTTTAACGGTGTCGGATAGAAACGTTTCACCAGCATACCATGTCTTACTAGTGGATGTGACGTGAGAAGGTAGTTTGAACAGTTTTTGTTTTAGCGGAGGGAACGGAATGATTCTTAAAGGCAGAACCTGGAAATTCGGCAATAACATTGATACCGACGCGATCATCCCTGCGCGCTATCTTAATACGTCAGACCCTGACGAGCTCGCCAGTCATCTGATGGAAGACGCTGACAAAGAATTCCCCAATAAAGTCAAAGCCGGAGATATAATCGTTGCTGAATCCAATTTCGGCTGCGGCTCTTCCAGAGAGCATGCTCCCATTGCCATAAAGGCAGCCGGTATACAGGCTGTTATTGCAAAGAGTTATGCCCGGATATTTTACAGAAACTGCTTTAATATAGGCCTCCCGATATTTGAATCAGCAGAGGCAGCCGGTAAGATAGCTGAAGGTGATGAAGTTGAGATCGATGCTGATAAGGGCATTATCAGAAATCTTACAAAAGGTGAGGATTATTCTGCTGAACCAATTCCTCCATTCATGCAGGAACTGATCTCTGCCGGGGGTCTGATCGAATGGACAAAGAAGAAAATCAAGAATTAAGAAATTAAGAATACGATGAATAAACAGGACAACTGCTTCCTGTCCCCCATAATCGACAAATAATTAATATTTTGTTTTAGCCTTTCAGTTTTAAGGTATGGACGAAGTTCCTCGAAGTCTTTTATTAAATGTGTCGGATGGGGAATCAGTCACCAGCAGACCTGATTATTGATTTATAAAGAGAAACATACCGGTCATATCGTATGGCAGATGATTTTCACAACACAAAGACAGATAAGACTGTTGAAATTAGTCCGTGCGACACCTTTAAAAGAAAACGCAGAAGAATTAACCATAAGCTCTGTACATAATAAGCTAATACAAAATATTAATTATTTGTCGATTGCGGAAGTTATGAGACAGTCTTTTCTGTCTTTATACCGCTTAATACTTAACTCTATTTAAGCGTCTGGTTCTGAAATGTCGAACTCCGAAAAAAACGACTTCAAGGCTGCCTTTCTGAAAATTTCCCAAAAGACGCTTAAGGACAGGATACAGAAGGCGGAAGAAATACTCCGCGACTGCACTTTATGTCCACGGAATTGCAGAGTTGACCGTACAGCCGGTGAAAGAGGATTTTGTGAAACCGGGGATAAACCTTTTATATCAAGCTGGAACGCCCATTTCGGCGAAGAAGCTCCCCTCGTAGGACTGCGCGGATCGGGAACAATTTTTTTTACTCAATGCAATCTTGGTTGCCTTTTCTGTCAGAACTGGACGATCAGCCACACCGGTGAAGGGAACATTTATTCGTTTGAGGATCTTGCCGAAATAATGCTGTCATTGCAAAAACGCGGTTGTCACAATATAAATCTTGTAACTCCTACGCATCAGGTGCCGGCGATATTGCGAGCTCTGGAAATAGCGATAAACATGGGTCTGAAAGTCCCGATAGTATATAACTGCGGCGGTTATGAATCTGTTGAGACATTGAAGATCCTTGACGGTGTCGTGGATATCTATATGCCTGATTTCAAGTATGCCGATCCTGAAGCGGCAATGAAATATTCAAAAGCTCAGGACTATCCGTCTGTTGTGAGGGCCGCTGTAAGAGCGATGCACAGACAGGTGGGAGACCTGGTCACAGACAATAAGGGGATAGCATTGAGGGGATTGCTTGTCAGGCATTTGGTGCTTCCCGGGGGTATCGCAGACACAGAGGCAATTGTCAAATTCCTTGCACAAGAGATCTCTCCGAATACTTATATAAATATTATGGCCCAGTATTACCCATGTTATCAGGCTGATAAGTTTCCTCCACTTGATCGGCGGCTTACTAATGAAGAGTATAAAAAAGCTGTAAAGACTGCAAAAGATGCCGGGCTTACAAGACTCGACTGACCTGAGGGAATTGTTTGATATATGCAATTCTCTATATATATAAGATGATTTATGATATCATAATCTTAAGACTGAATTGAACAGGGATTGAGGTTCAAAATAACTCTTAAGGGGGAGCGGTTATGGAACAGACTGTTTTTCTTGTTATCAGCAGTGACGTGATGGGAAAAGATGAGGATATAGGACAGGCTGTAATTAAAAATTTCTTTGAAACAGTGAAGGCAACAAAAGAAATTCCTCATACTATCTTTTTTGTTAATGCCGGTGTAAAACTTACAACGGTAAACGAGGAGACAATACCCATTCTCAAAGACATTTCGGAACTGGGTACGGAAATTTACTCATGCGGCACATGCCTGAAGCATTACGGTCTTGAGGAAAAAATACAGGTCGGGAACAGAGGCGCTTCTACACAGGTTGTTGAGGCATTAAACGATCAGAAAGTAGTCTGGGTAGGATGAGAGATAAACGGGTAAAGGTAAGGAAGCCTGTTTAGTATAAAGGTTAGGGTTAAGTCAACACTGACTACTTGACCTGTTAACCCAACTGGCATCATGACCATAAGCATATAATTAATAAATAAATGAATGATCTCGAAAAATTAAAACACCTCCTTGA
Organism: uncultured Nitrospirales bacterium; assembly: GCA_964574765.1. Classification (GTDB taxonomy): domain Bacteria; phylum Nitrospirota; class Thermodesulfovibrionia; order UBA6902; family BMS3Bbin08; genus CAZNPC01. Next base: position 8,986 of record CAZNPC010000017.1, read on the forward strand.
ACATTGGATAGAGCATAACAATGACCATGTCAAAACTTATGAAGAGTGGGCATCAAAGGCCGGGTCTTTAGGCCGGAAGGAACTGGCCGGTATCCTCGGCAGGATAGCAGAAGACAGTAAGAAACTGGAAGCGCTTTTCCTGCAGGCAAGTAAGATTATTTAATTATGTGGGTGCTCCGCCCTCTAAGTAATTAAGTAATTGAGTTATTGAGTCAATAAATACATAATGACTTATTGACTTAATGACTTTTATTTTATTATGGGGTGCGAAATCCTACATTTAAACCATTTCTTTGTTAAAATTACGTATGCCCCGTTCATTGTATGTACATATCCCGTTCTGTCTGAAGAGATGCATATACTGCGATTTTGTTTCAGGCATATACAGCCCTGATATCGAATCCTCTTATATTAACGCACTTAAAAAAGAGATCCGCAGCATACATCATGAAATTACCATGAATACTCTCTATATAGGCGGAGGTACGCCGTCGGTTCTTTCATCTGAGGCCCTCTCTGATCTGGTAATAGAAATATTCAATAATTTCGATTTTAGTGAAGGCTGTGAGGCCACAATAGAGATGAACCCCGGGACATTAAGCAGAGAAAAGATTCAGGCGGTCCAGCCGTTTGGAATAAACAGGGTCAGCATAGGTGTTCAATCTTTTGATGACAGCGTACTCAGGAGCCTTGGCAGAATACATACTGCAGACGATTCAGCTCAGGCAGTTGCTATAGCAGGGGATGCAGGGTTTAAAAACATCAGTGTTGACCTTATTTACGGGGTTCCGGGACAGAGTGTCGCGTCGTGGGAAGAGACGCTTAAAAAGACTGTTGAGCTGAAACCCCGGCATATTTCCACTTATGAGTTGACGGTAGAAGAGGGCACACTGCTTTATGATCGTATTAAGGCCGGCAAACTGAAAATGCCTGAAGAAGAAAGAATAGTTGAGATGTATGATTATGCTGTCGATTACCTGTCGTCCCGGGGATTTGTTCATTATGAGATATGCAGTTTTGCTCTGCCCGGTTTTTATTGCAGGCATAATCTTAATTACTGGGACAGCGGGGGATACTTAGGTGCCGGATTGGGCGCGCATTCATTTGTTGATAATAAGAGGTTTTATAATACTGACGATATTAATAAATATATCAGAGCGCTTTCTGATAACGAGAGTACAGTGGCAAAAGCGGAGGAGATAACAAAAGACAAGGCCCTGTCAGAAGTGTTTTATCTTGGCATGAGAAAAACATCTGGAATTAACCTCAGTAAAATTTCAGGGGTTTTTGGCATGGATATATTTGATCATTATCAAAAAGAATTAGAGGAAATGCTGGATGCCGGATTGATAGAGAGATATAGTTCAGGCAAGTCAAAAGATAATTATATAAGACTGACAAGAAAGGGTCTTCTGCTTTCCAATGAAGTTTTTCACAAGTTTATCTGAGCTGTAATAAACGCAATAAAACAAGTAGTTAGATGAATAAAGCTATAATAAACATTAAGGTTGGATTCTATATTTCCATTATGATTTGCTGTAATTATGCCTGCTGAACCAGCATATCTTTTAGATTCAATAACCGTTTGATAATAAAGGTAAAACACTAACGCTTTCCTTGTTTTTTTATCGCCATTATGTGAAAATTATACATGCCTTTAAAATTCGAACCCAGATGGATCGCGTGGGAAATAACCCGCAGGTGTAACCTTAAGTGCATTCATTGCCGCTCTTCTTCTGAAATGGTTGTTGATAAACACCCGGACTTTTCAACAGATGAGGCATTCAGGATAATTGATGACATATCCGGTTATGCAAAGCCTGTTATTGTACTGTCAGGCGGAGAACCCTTACTGAGAAGCGATGTATTTGACATAGCAAAGTACGGTACAGAAAAAGGCCTCAGAATGTGTATTGCTACAAACGGATCTCTTGTTACTGATGAAATATGCGGGAAGATGAAGTCCGCCGGTATTCGAATTGTGTCTCTGAGCCTTGATGGTTCAACCGGAGAGGTCCATGATGATTTCAGGAGTCAGCAGGGCGCTTTTTCCGGGACAATAAAGGCCGCGGGATTATTCAAAAAACACGGAATTGAATTTATCATTAATTCATCTTTTACAAAGCGTAACCAGGAGGAGATTCCAAAAGTCTACAAGCTTGCTAAAGAGTTGGGTGCGACTGCCTGGTATATGTTCATGATCGTACCGACAGGCAGGGGTGAAGAAATAATGAGTGAGCTGATATCCAGCGAAGACTATGAAGACATACTTGAATGGCATTACGAGATGGAGAAAGATGAGAGCGATATTCTGGTAAGGCCGACATGCGCTCCGCACTATTACAGGGTAGTTCTGCAGAAATCGGCAAAAAAAGGGGAAAAGTTTCAACGCAGATCTTTGAAGTTTTCTACCGGAGGAGCCAAGGGCTGCATAGCCGGACAGCTTATCGCTCTGATAGACGTGGACGGAAATATACTGCCATGCAGTTATTTCCCAAAATCAGCCGGAAATGTCAGGGAAAAATCTTTTAAGGATATATGGGAAAATTCAGAACTTTTTAAAGAGCTCAGAGACTTTAAGAGATATAAAGGCAAATGCGGTTCGTGTGAGTATATTAATGTCTGCGGCGGCTGTCGGGCGAGGTCTTACTCTGTTTATGGGGATTATCTTGCGGAAGAGCCTTTCTGTGGTTATAAACCTCGCAGATTATCGCGGAAAGAAAAAGCAGATGATCACAGAGAACAGAACACAGATTAACGCAGATAAAAATACAGATGATCACGGATAAGAACAAGGAGTATATTTATAAAGATTTGACGTATAAGATTATAGGAGCTGTTTATGACGTCCATAAAGAGTTGGGCAGTGTACATAAAGATTGTTTATCATAAAGCAGTTGCTTAAGAATAAAGATTATATTTATCTGCGATTATCTTTATCAGTAAATCAGTGAATATCTGCGTTATTTTAGGGAGGAATTTAAATGAACGACACTTTTTTGAAGGCATGCCGGGGTGAAAAGGTCCCGTACACGCCTGTATGGATCATGAGGCAGGCTGGGAGATATTTAAAGCAGTACCAGGCGATACGAAAAGATAACGATTTCCTTACTCTCTGCAAAACTCCGGAGCTTGCCGCTGAGGTAACGATACAGCCCATTGATATATTGGGCGTGGATGCCGCGATATTGTTTTCTGACATCCTGATACCGGTAGAAGCAATGGGAATGAAACTTGAATTCCTGGAAAGCAGGGGCCCTGTGCTCTCTCCCCCGGTTAGGGACCAGGCTTCAGTAGAGAGACTTGTTATCCCGGACCCTGATAAAGACATGGGCTTTGTTATGGAGACGATCAGGATATTGAGGGAAAAGCTCAAGACCCGGGTTCCGCTTATAGGTTTTTCAGGCGCGCCTTTTACTACCGCTACTTATATGATAGAAGGAGGCTCATCAAAGAATTTCCTTCAGACAAAAAGAATGATCTATGAAACCCCTGAAACATATTCTATGTTGATGGAAAAGGTTACAGCAACTGTTATTGAATATCTTAAAGCTCAGATCAGGGCGGGTGCCCAGGCAGTTCAGCTTTTTGATACTTGGGCTGGTATATTCTCACCCGGAGACTACAGGGAATATGTGCTGCCATACGTCAGGAAGGCGATTGAGGCAGTTAAAAACTGGCAGTCCGGAGAAGCCGGAGAGCCTGTCCCCGTTATATATTTTGTTGGAGCTTGCAGCGGACTTCTTGAAGAGATGAAAATTAGTGGCGCCGATGTGACCGGAATAGACTGGAGAATCAATATGGATGACGCGATAAAACGGCTTGGCAATGTTTCTTCAGTCCAGGGTAATCTTGATCCATGCGCTCTGTTCCTTCCTGCTGAACAAATTGAAAAGCGGGTGAAAGATATTTTGAACAGATCGTCTTCAGCCCGCAGCCATATCTTTAATCTCGGGCACGGTGTTCTACCTGAAACACCGGTTGAAAATGTAGTAACGATGGTCAGGATGGTTCACGAGCTTAGTCAGAAATAAGATGAATAATGTTAAAATAATAACTATATGTCAGCCGCTGATCTGAGTTGTTTAACCTTATAGAGGTGGTACAGGTAGTATGAAAGAACTCGGAACTATTTTCAAGGAAACTCTCAATAATATTATTGATGGTGTCCTGTTCATTGACAGGGACTATAAAATAATTTTCGCGAATAAATCCGCTGCTAAACTCTTCGGTAAAAAGGAACAGGATATCATAGGCCGGGATTGTGGTGAATTGTATGGCGGTTATTCAGTCCATTTGAAGGAAGGAAGCGCGACTTTAAAATGCCCCTGTATTGATGTATTTTCCTCAAAAGAACCGTCCATTGTCACGAATACTTTAATTACTTCCGATGGCAAAGAAGTAATTCTTCATGTTACCGCAACCCCTATCATTAACGAAGCCGGAGAAGTCACGCAGATATTGGAGATACTCAGGGACGTTACTGAAGAAAAGCAGTCAACAGATGAAATAAAGCGAAAAAATATTGAGTTGAATACTTTTATAGACAGTATTCCGGATATGGCATGGTTTAAGGATACTGACTCTAATTTTATAATAGTTAATAGAGCATTTGCTGACGTTGTCGGAATGGACCCTGAGTATCTTGTCAACAATACCTGCGAAGTATGTTTTGGCAAGAAAGCAGCGAAGAAATTTAAAGAAGATGATGCCAAAGTAATAAATAGCAGAAAAAAAATTGTTATTGAAGAGGCTATTGAGGATGCGCAGGGGAATAAGATTTATCTCGAAACAATCAAAACACCACTCGTTGATGAATCGGGCATAGTTGTCGGCACTATAGGTGTGGCACGTAATATTAATGAACGCAGGCTGGCCGAAGAACTGCTGCAGCAGAGTGAAGAAAAAAATATTAATCTTATTAATAATATTGATGACCTGATTTACTCAGTTGATATCAAGGACAATATGTTTGAAGGGGAAACTTTTTTTGTGAGCAGTCAGAGCGAGAATATTACCGGATATGCAGCGCATGAATTTATGGATAATCCTAAATTATGGTTGAGTATCATTAATCCTGAAGACATAGCGATAGTTGAGAAGGACACACGCAGGGTACTTGAAAATAAGGAGAGGGTTGTCAGATCTTACCGTATTCGGCATAAAATTACAGGGGCAGACATATGGCTGGAAGACAAGGTCTCTCCAAAAATTGACGACAAAGGGAATGTTGTTGGTTTATTTGGAGTTGCCCGTGATGTTACAGAACGCAGGCGTATTGAAGAGCAGCTTAAACTGGCCAGTGAGGTGGCGGAACAGGAAAAGATTAAGACAGAGGCGATAATTTCAAGCATTGGTGACGCTCTTGGTATTGTTGATACTGAATTCAGGGTTGTGTATCAAAACGAGGTCAGCAAAAAAATGTTTGGTGATTATGTCGGTCAATACTGTTACAGGGCATACCGGCAAAGGGATGATATCTGCGATGGCTGTCCGGTGTTCGCAGCAATGAAAGACGGTACCATTCAGAGAGTGGAAAGGACGGCCAACATTAAGTCAGGTGAAAGGTGCCTGGAGATTACGGCGTCACCTTTACGGGACTCCTCGGGAAATATTATAGGAGGAGTGGAGGTTGTCAGAGATACTACGGACCGTAAACTTGCAGAGGAGGAGATATTTCACTATGGCGAGCGTCTCAGGCTTTTGCGTGAGATCGATCATGCCATTTTAACTGCGCAGTCATCGGAAAAGATAGTGCGTGTTGCACTGGACCATCTTAAGGAACTCGTGCCGTGCAGTCTGGCCAGCATAGTTGCATTTGATTTTGGCACGGGTAAAGCTGTCGAGCTGGCGGTTTATTCGAAAGACAACCCGCGGGTCCGTGAGGGCAACAGCATTACTCTGGGGAAATACGATCTTAAGGAAGGCCTGTACTTCGGAGATGTAAATGTTACTGAAGATTTAAGCACCCTTCCCGATCCTTCGGATATGGAACGATCGCTGAATGAAAAGGGCGTGAGATCTTACATCAATGTTCCGATAATTCACCTTGACGAACTGATGGGCAGCATTAATATAGGCAGGGGCAAGCCCGGCGCTTTTACTGCTGAAGATGTGACAATTGCCAGTGAAGTTGCTGATTTGCTCGCGGTCGCCATTCAGAGCGGAAGGGCTGATAAAGAGCTTAGGGCGTCTGAAAAGAAGTACAGAAACCTTGTGGATAACGCGCTTGTCGGGGTATATAAAACAAACCTGAAAGGTGATATCATTTATGTAAATGATGCCCTGATCAAGATCGGTGAGTATAATTCAAGTGATGAAATGCTGTCTTCAAAAGTGGCGAGTTTATACAGGAGAGAAGAGGACAGAGAAAAGCTCATTGAAGAGTTGAAAGAAAAAGGTGTAGTTGAAAATTACGAAACTGAACTGGTAACGCCAACCGGAACGATTAAAAATATACTTATTACTGCATCGCTTCAGGATGAGGAAATATCAGGAATGCTGATGGATATCACCAAACTCAGAGAAGCAGAAGAGGCAATCAAGGAATCAGAGACCTTTCTTTCTTCGATCCTTGAAGGTATTAAAGACGGGGTAGTTGTGCTGGACAAAGATTATCGCATACTCTTTGCGAATGCCAGTTATGCTGAACAGATAGGCAGTAAGTCAGAAGACTTAAAGGGCAGATTTTGCCATGAGGTCACTTATAATCGGGATGAACCATGTTTTCTGTCCAAAATGGAATGCATTGTGAAAGATGTGTTTGATACGGGTATCAGCAGCAGAGATGTACGCAGAAAAGGAGAGAGATACATGGAAATGACAGTGTATCCTTTAAAAGATGCCTCCGGAAATGTTGTTTCTGTTGTTGAAATCAGAAGGGATGTTACGAGAAATATCGCGTTGGATGAAGAGCTTAAGGAGAGGATTCGGGAACTTGAAGAGTTCTATGATATGGCTGTCGGTAGAGAGCTGAAAATGAAATCACTTAAGGAAGAGATCGAAGAACTGCACCTTCAGCTGAAAAAGAGACAAAGCTGAAATAGCGCGCTGCTGCCGGTATGCCCGGTCTTTCTGACGATGGATCTGGTCCGGCCTGAAATAGAAATAATTCCCTATTATCTTAATGGATAGAAAATGAAATTTGTAAGTCAGTGGTTTGAAGTCAACCTGGATATTGTTTTCTTTATATATGGGCTGGCATTTGTCCTAATGGGAATTGTTATTCTGGTCCAGCCGAGAAAAGGAAGTGAATTCAGGCTTTCGGGCGTATTATGGCTGCTGGCAATTTTTGGAATAACACACGGGGCTAATGAGCTTTTTGACATGTGGGCCATTATTAAAGGCCGAAATCCCAGTCTGGATATTTTTCGGTTGCTGCTTCTTGTGGTATCTTATTTTTTTCTGTTTGAATTCGGCAGGCAGGTATTCAACCTTCATGCCTCAAAAACTCCTTTGTGGCAAAGGGCTGTCTCAAAAGTTTTTCCATGGTGGGGAATGCCTATCGCTGCGAGTATTGTAATTTTAACCAGTGTTTTTTCTTCTGATCCCTGGCTGATGGGAAGTATTTTTATGAGATACCTGTTAGGCCTCCCCGGAGGAATACTTATAGGTTTGGGACTAATGCTGAATTATAGGAACGCTGAAGAAATATATAAACCAATGAATGTAAAAAAATATTTCTTCATGTTAAGTTTTGTGTTTATTATGTATAGTGTCCTCGGTGGCTTAATCGTTCCTAAAGCAAATTTCCCGCCCGCAAGCTGGCTCAATGTAGAATCATTCCATTCAGTTGCGGGTTTCCCGGTCCAGGTGTTCCGTGCAGTCTGCGCCATTGTCGCCGCGTGGGCGACAGGAGGGCTGCTTACGATTTTCAACTGGGAAATGAAGGTTAAATTTGAAGAGTCTGAGAAAAAACTCAAGCTGAAGCTGAGAGAATCCGAGGATAAATATGCGGAAGTTGTTAATGATTCAGCCGATATGTTTATTTTTATTGATATTGACGGATTTATTACTTTTGTCAATAAACAGGCATACAGCCGACTCTGCTATTCTGACGGTGAACTGATCGGCAGGCACATCAGGGAAATATATGACCCGGACACATGGGAAGATGTTGAGACGGGATTAAAAAAACTAAACAGGGAGGGAGCGCTCTTTATTGACAACGGGAAGATGATTGACAAGACCGGGAAGAAGCTCGATGTTGAAATTCATTCAATGGCAATATATGACCGTGGGAAAAGCCTTTTTGGCGCGCGACTGTCAGTTAGAGATATCACGGAAAGAATTAAGCTTGAAAAGGAACTCACGGATAGAATTAAGGAGCTTCAGGAGTTCTATGATATTGCGATTGAAAGTGAGCTGAGGATGATTAAGCTTAAAGAGGAAATCAAGAAATTGCGCCGTGAACTCAGGAGAGATGATTCAGGATGAAATCGAAACTTGCCGTATTTGTAATTATTGGGGGTGTGATAACGTTTTTGTCATATACGATGTATGACATTTCTGAACATGGCGGGGGTATGATAAAACATTTTTTTACCGGCGGAAATCCCTTCGAAATTTTCATACATATTTTAATAGTGACTGTTCTGTTCGGCTCTCTTTTTACGGGGTACCTTATCAATGAAAGAAAGAAGCTTCTTGAAAGGACTGTTTCTTCGGAGGAGATGCTGCGGAAAGCGTTAAGTGAATGGAGATCAACATTTGATTCTCTGCCTTATGGAGCCATACTGACAGACGGTGATTATAATATTTTAAGGGCTAATACTTTTATCGCCAAGCTTGCGGGGATGCCGGTGAAAGACCTTGTTGGAAAAAAATGTTTTGAGATAGTGCATAAAAAAGATGCGCCTATTAATGGATGTCCGATGCATAAGGCGCGGATGACCGGCAAATCTGAAACAATTGAGTATTATGACGATGATCACAATAGAACTTTTAATTTTACCGTTCTGCCTGTATCCGGTGAAGATGAGGGTTTGACGTTTTATGTGCATTTGATAGGTGATATTTCGGTTGCCAAGGAACAGGAAAAGAAACTGAAGCAGAATAGAGATGCTTTTTTTAATATGCTTAAGGATATTAATGAGACCCACAAAGAATTAAGGGAGGTCCATAATGACCTTATTGTTGCCTTTGCGAATATTATAGATGCCAAGAGCCAATGGACAAAAGGTCATTCGATCGGGGTAACTACTTACGCGGTTGCTATTGCCGAAGAAATGGGTTTGGGAAGAGATGAAGTGGAATTGCTGAGATTAGCATCCCTTCTGCATGATATTGGAAAGATCGGCACATATGATGTAATACTTGATAAACCGTCAAGTCTGACTGAGGAGGAATACCTTCTTGTAAAACAGCACCCGATTAAGGGAAGTGACATCCTGAGTCCTATAAAAGGTTTTGAAAGTTTACTGCCGATAATAAGGGCGCATCATGAGAGATATGACGGCACGGGGTATCCTGACGGTCTGAAAGGCGAACAGATCCCGCTTCTGGCAAGAATACTTTGTGTTGCTGATTCGTATGACTCGATGATATCTGACAGGCCTTACAGGACTGCATGCAGTAAAGAGTTTGCAATTTCAGAATTCAGGAGATGTTCGGGAAGTCAGTTTGATCCGGATGTCATAAACGTTTTTTTGAAATTATTGCAGACGTAAAAGCTCTGTCCGGCATGAGGACTAATAATGATTAAGGGATATCCAGGTTAAGCTTGGCTGATAAAACTAAAGAAATTGCGGTTGTTCTGCTGAATCTTGGCGGTCCTGATTCTCTAAAGGCGGTCAGGCCGTTTCTTATAAATCTTTTTTCTGACAGGGATATCATAAGGCTTGGTCCGTCTTTTATGCAAAAGCCGCTTGCCTTCCTTATATCGCGCCTCCGTTCAAAAAAAACTGAAGAATTATACAGCATGATAGGGTGTAAATCTCCTATTCTGGATATTACAACCGCCCAGGCGGAGGCCCTGGAGAAAGCATTAAATACGATAGAGGAAGGAGGAGGGATGAAGGACGATAGTGCGTCCCTCTCCCATCGTGCCTCGTCCCCTCGTTTTAAAGTGTACATTGGTATGCGCTACTGGCATCCGTTTATCTGCGATACGGTTAAGAGAGTGATAGATGACGGGGTGAAACATGTCGTTGTCCTCAGCCTCTATCCCCATTACTCCAGGGCAACGACAGGATCCTCCATTGCTGAATTCAAAAGAGCCGTTAAACTATTCTCCATTCCCGATTCTCGATTCTCGATTAATTATATTGAAGAATGGTATGATTTTCAGCCGTATATAGACTGTCTGGCAAAAAATATGACTGATGAAATAGCTGATTTCAAAAGAGAAGACTTTGATATTCTATACAGCGCCCACAGTCTGCCGGAGGGCTTTATAAAGCAGGGCGACCCTTATCTCGAGCACATCAAATCAACCATAAAGGCAGTTAATGCGTTACTTTTAAAATGGCATCCCGAAGCGGGTCTTCGCGAAGGGTCGTTTCGACTTTCTTTCCAGAGCAGGAGCGGGCCTGTTAAATGGCTAAGTCCTTCAACTGATGAAACGATCATAAAACTGGCCAAACAGGGAGTTAAGAACCTGCTGGTTGTGCCAATAAGTTTTGTTTCAGATCACATTGAGACGCTTTATGAAATAGATATTCTTTACAGGGACATTGCTTTGAAAAACGGGATCAACCTTAAAAGGTGCCGATCTCTTAATGCATCTGACGGGTTTATATCAGCTCTTAAAGAACTAGTTCTAAGAAACACACAGATGGCCACAGAGAAGAAAACACAGATTAACGCAGATAAAGATACAGATGATCACGGTGTTACTTTCCGGAGGAATAAATGAAGAAGGTTGTAATTGTCGGAGGCGGGATTTCAGGTTTAACAGTTGCTTTTGCTCTGTGCAACGCAGCTCAGACTGATGTCACGGTTCTGGAGTCTGAGTCCAGGCCGGGCGGAAAAGTATGGACTGACAGGACGGACGGGTTTTTGTGCGAAAAAGGCACAAACGGTTTTCTTGACAACAAACCGCGCACTCTTGAGTTATGTAAAGAGACAGGACTTGAACCTGTAAGAAGTAATAGTAATTCCAAACGGCGGTTCATATATTCCAACTCGAAGCTCAACCCGCTTCCTGAATCACCGTTCTCTTTTCTAAAGTCTGAGCTTCTCTCATGGCGTGGAAAACTCAGGATGCTGTATGAAATTATCGCGCCTAAAGGACCGGATGATGAGACGGTCGCTGATTTTATTACGCGCCGATTAGGAAAAGAAAGCCTTGAAAAGCTGATAGACCCAATGTGTTTGGGCGTTTACGCCGGGGACCCTTACAAAATGAGCATTAAAAGCAGTTTCCCCCGGATCAAAGAACTTGAACAGGAATACGGCAGTCTGATCAGGGCGCTGATAAAGCTGCAAAGAGCAAAGAGCAAAGAGCAAAGAGCAAAGGGGCGAGGGACGAGGGACGAGAGACGAGTTAATGCTGCACCGGGAGGCAATCTCACTTCTTTTTATAATGGCACTGACTCTATTACGAACGCGCTTGCCGACAGGCTGGGTGACAGGCTGAGGCTCGGTGTGATTGTGGAGGATATCGCCCGCGGCGGAAATAATGGAAATTCATATCAGCTGCACACCTCTGATGGCGTAGTCGATGCGGACATTGTTGTCCTGGCTTCGCCTGCGTATGCCTCTGCCGGAATTCTACAAGGGCTTGACGCCGGACTTTCAAAGACTATCTCGCAAATACAGTACTCCTCTGTGTCTGTGGTCTGTTTCGGCTATAAACGGGAGAAAGTAGGCCATCCTTTGAAAGGGTTTGGATTCCTGGTACCTCACATAGAAGGCAGAAAGATCCTCGGATCACTGTGGGATTCAAGCATTTTCCCTAACAGAGCGCCGGAGGGCAGTGTTCTTTTAAGGACGATGGTCGGAGGTACGCGTTCTCCTGAACTGGCAATGCTGGATGATGACAAAATTATCAGCAGTGTTTTTGACGAATTAAAACCACTGGTCCTTTTAAATGGTGAACCTGATATGGCAAAGGTTTACAGATGGGAAAAAGCAATACCTCAGTATGTTACAGGGCATTCAGGGATGTTAAGGTCAATAGACTCAATGCTTTCATTCTATCCCGGACTGTTTATTACAGGCAACGCGTACAGAGGAATAAGCATGAATGACTGCATAGAGAATGGATACAAAGTTGCAGAAAATATAATTCGTTCCTCTTTATAATCGGCTACTCTTTTTTCTGTCATTCCCCGATAAACCGGGACAAGCCGGCCCTGGTCGCCTTCGGCGCCGCCAGAGGCGGGTAAACTTGTCCGGAATCGCGGGAATCTAGTATTGATACAGCAAGCCTGACTCTATAGTATGCCTTTCCTACCTGTTTATTTACCATTGAGTGATAAATAACTGAAATATATTAATACAAAAAATTAGCCAGCAAATACGCCAGCAGAAACAGCATTATCCATAGGACTGTTGAGCCTATGGGCCAATGTTTTATCACGTCACCCGGGTAGATACCCTTTTCTTCTATTATTCTCTTTTCTATATCTGCTTTTTTGTCTGCGCCGCTGAGCCGTAAAAGCACAGTATCAGATGCGATCTTCAGGACAGCAAGGGGATTCTTACTGGCCCAAATTAAATATGAGGGCATAGTATCAAAGGCAAATTTGCTGATCTTTGCGCTTAACACTGCCATGGGATTGTCAGCAAACCACATGAACGCCCGGGCGCCCTTTCTGTAAAACCAGTCGGAATCAATATTAACGGCCCTCATTTCAGCTGGGTAAATGCCGGAGAGCATCAGCAATGTGAAAGCCAGCGCAGAAAAGAACAGGAGCTGCAGCTGGGCCATAATGTGCGATGGCGTGTAAGGTATATAATCTACCGGATACGGGAGCAGGCTATAGAGATAGCCGGGAAATGTACCGATAAACAGGCACAGAAACGCCGCTGTGCCCATTGCCAATAGCATATTAACCGGAGCTTCTTTGACCCTTATCCCGGAGTCATGGGAGAAGAACGCAAAGAACGGTATCTTGATCCCCGCGTGGTGGAAGACTCCCGCAGAGGCAAACAGAAGGATGAACCATATAGCGGTCATGCCCTCATGGGCTGAAGCAGACATTATCATAGATTTGCTTACAAAACCGCTGAACAGGGGGAAGGCGGAGATCGATGCCGCGCCCACAATACAGAAGGCGCATGTCAGGGGCATGCTCTTGTAAAGGCCGCCGAGGTCAGTGGCGTTTATTTTACCTGTCCTGTACATGACAGCGCCCATGGACATGAATAGTAGTGCCTTGAAGAGTATGTCGTTAAACGCGTGCGCCACAGCGCCATTTATACTGAGAGCAGTTCCTATTCCAATGCCCACCACCATAAATCCGACCTGGTTAATAAGGCTGTAGGCAAGTACCCTGCGCAGATCATTTTCAATGACAGCATAAAAGATAGGGAACGCTGTCATAATAACGCCGATCCATATGAGGGCATCAGTGCCGGGGAAGGTCCTTGCCAGAACGTAAACAGATGTTTTTGTAGTGAAGGCACTTAGAAACACAGCGCCTGCAATTGTTGCTTCAGGATATGCGTCGATCAGCCAGGAATGAAGCAGGGGCCACGCACAGTTCAGGCCGAACCCGATAAATATAAGATATGACGATAACCCGTTAAGCCCGATATAGCCTATCTCCAGAGAGCCTGTCTCATGTATATGCATAACCAGGCCTATCAGGAGAACAATACCTCCGAAGATATGTACAAGGGCATATCTGAATCCAGCGGCTAAAGAGGCATCGGTCTTCCTTGCCCAGATAAGGAACACAGAGCATACGGTCATCATTTCCCAGAAGAAGAAAAGACTGAGCAGGTCCCCGGCAAAGACAGCGCCCAGGGCGCTTCCGGCATAGGTAAGGCCCGCGACAAACTCAACATGGTTCTTGATATTAATAGCGTAGAGAACGGTCAGGAAGGTTATTATATGGAATATATATCCGAATATCAGGCTTAGCTTGTCTGCCTTGACCAGTGTAAGGTCATAATCCAGAAATCTGTATGCCCAGTATACACCCTCGGGCATATTGATAAGGTTTATAAGTCCGATCACAGGCAGTAGAAGAAGATACGCGCTCTTTACCCGGCCCTTTAGCAGAGGGACAAGTAATGCGCCAATTATAAATAGTCCTGCAGGGGGTAAAGTACTAATCATAATAGTCCTCTTTTCTCTTTACCAGCCTTCTGAGGATATATTTAGCCGCCAGAACGAGTACAATGCATGCTACCAGGCCGTATGCCGCGTAAAACCCCGGGACATTTTCCCAGTAATGATCACCATGAACGGGAACAAAGAAGCCTAAAATAAAAAGCAGGGCGCATACAGCGTAAAGACCCCATATGAATCTCTTTACGTTTCCGGGACTGTCAAAAAAGTGTTTCTTTTGTTTATTCATAAAATATCTCTCAGATCAATGTGAACCGAACACAAATACCGCGGCCAGGTATAAAACACCTACGGCAAAAACAATAAAAAAGAACTTTTTATATCCCGGTACAGGTTCATGCCTGAGTTCCATTAACTCTTCCTTTTCTTTTTTCATTTAAAAAAACTCCTGCCGACAGTCTTTAAGTTGGTATCCAGTGTCTTCAATGGTTCCCTCCAGTCGCGCCTGCCATTGCCATCTTTGCCAGCTCAAGAAACAGCGTTGGTTTGAAAAACAGCGCCACAGTTCCAAATGCAGTCAGCATAAGGGACACAACCATCAGGGCAGGAGCCTCTTTTATTGACTGGTTTTTATCTGTTAATTCGTCAGCTTCTTTAAAAAAGGCCCTGTAGACTATGGGCAGAAAATAGCAGGCATTCAGAATAGAGCTTGCCCCAAGCACGATCAGTATTGGCAGGTGATCTGCCTCAATGGCACCCAGAGCGATATACCACTTGCTGATAAACCCGCCAAAGGGCGGTATGCCGATCATTGAAAGAGAGCCTATTGTAAAGGCGGTCATTGTCAGGGGCATTCTTTTTCCGATGCCGTCCAGCTCGCTCACCTTTGTTTTACGCGATGCTGCATATATTGCCCCGGCCGTAAAAAAGAGCGTTATCTTTCCAAACGCGTGAAGCACTATGTGCATTATACTCCCAGTAATGGCTGACGGAGAAAGTAATGCGGCGCCGAGTATCACGTAAGAAAGCTGGCTTATTGTGGAGTATGCAAGAAGCGCCTTGATATTGTCCTGCTTAAGGGCGATCACTGATGCCGTGATGATAGTGAATGATGCAAAATAGGCAAGGGCAGTGCCAAGTCCCATATCGGCCAGCAGTTTGACCCCGAATACATGGAGCACTATCTTGAGCACAACGAACACACCTGTTTTCACCACAGCCACCGCGTGCAGCAGCGCGCTGACAGGTGTGGGAGCGACCATTGCCGCAGGAAGCCATGAGTGCAGGGGCATCAAAGCCGCCTTTGCCGTGCCCGCAATGAACAGGATAAATATTACAGTCAATACAGTTTTTGAAGCCTTGCCTGCCAGCATCCCCGAGGGAGAAAAGTCCAGAGTGCCTGCAGCAGTATATGTCAGGACCACGGCAAACAATAAAAACGCAAGCGATGTGCCCAGGAGATATGTAAGGTATTTTCTTGCCCCTGCCATTGCCTCAGGGGTCTCTTTATGCCCAACAAGCGGAAATGTGCAGAGTGTAAGGGCCTCATAGAAAACAAACATGGTGAGCAGATTTGCAGAGAATGCAACTGCCATGGTTGCAGAAAGAGCGACTGCAAAATACATGAAGTACCGTGTCTGCGAGTGTTCTTTATTCGCCCTGACGTAGCCTATGGAATAAAATGAAGTGATGATCCAGAGAAAAGACGCAGTGAGCGCGAAGAAGATCCCAAGCGCGTCAACTCTGAAACTTATGTCAAGCCCGGGAAAGAGCGTTATAAGTGTATATTCAATGACCTTACCATCAAGGACCGTTGGAAGCATGGACGCCACAAGGGAAAACTTTAGTACAGACGCCGCGATGGTCCAGAACTCCCTCAGGTTCGGCCGTGTGCCTGAAACTCCGATTAGCACTACAGCGATAAGCGATACAGTTACGGCATAAAGAGGCATTGCAGACTGGACTACTTCCATTACATGCCTCCCAGGAGCATTCCTGCCGCTTTACCTGCCATTGATACCGGTATAAAGGCGGCGATGCCGAAGAATATGCATAACCCGGCAAGGGTAAGAGTCGGAATGACCATGCCGGCCGGCGCTTCCGCTGCAATTTCGGATTTCGGATTTCGGATTTCGGAATTAGAAAAAGGGAGGTTTAACTCCTGAGGGAAGTATATGACTTCAATGATCCTCCAGAAATATACAGCTGTCAGCAGTGAACTCAGAAGGATCACAGGAACGAAATACCACATGCCGGCATTTAAAGCGCCTACCATGATATACCACTTGCTGACAAAACCGACTGTAAGCGGCACACCGATCATTGAGAGCCCCCCGATAGTAAAGGCCGCCATGGTGAAAGGCATTCTCTTTCCCATTCCCCTCAAGCCTGATATTTCCTCTATGCCTGTTTTATAAATAACAGCCCCGGCAACAAGGAACAGGCATCCCTTCATTAAGGCATGGTTCAGAATATGAAGGATGCTTCCTGTCATGGCTGTCTGGTTGACAAGGGCGGCGCCCAGAACTATGTAGCCTATCTGTCCGACACTTGAGTATGCGAGCATCTTTTTTATATTGGTCTGGGTAATAGCAAGCACAGAACCTGCTATGATCGCGATGGAGGAAAGAATAAGCAGTATCTTTGTAACAGGCACCACCTCCAGGTCAAACTCTATCTTGAACACAGTGAACATGATCCTTAACATGGCGTAGGCGCCTACCTTTGTGGCGGTCGCCGCCATTACTGCGCCCACAACAGACGGGGAATGGGTATAAGCGCTGGGAAGCCAGATATGCAGGGGGAACAACGCAAGTTTTAAGCTCAGGCCGACAGTGAAGAATGCGAACGCCGTAAGCACGACCTTTGAGTTATAAAGCGGCGGCAGCAGATCCCTTAGATCAGCCATGTTCAGGGTGCCTGTTACCATATACAGGTAACCAATGCCGAGAAGTATGAATGTGGCGGCAATCGTACCGAGGATAAGATAATTATAGCTTGCTATAAGGGCCTGCCTTTTTCTGCCGGCTGAAATGAGGGCATAGCCGGCGAGGGAGGTGATCTCTATAAATACATAGAGGTTGAATATATCGCCGGTGGTGATTATTCCCATCAGTCCGGCGGCAAAGAGCAGATATAGAGAGTAGAAAGTTGTTGATTTGTCTTTGTCAATTTCCATTTCAACGCTTTTCCTTGCATACAGGGAAACAATGAAAATAATAAATGAGACAACAACAAGGACAAAGCCGTTGAGATGATCTATTGCATACTCAATGCCGTAAGGCGGTTCCCAACCGCCGAGCCAGTAGCTTATTCTGCCCGTATTCAGGACTGTATTTAACAGTGAGGATGAGATCAAAACGCAGGAGGCAGATGCAGCTGTTGTGATATACCAGGCGCTATGCCTGTTTACCTGGCCTGCAAGCGGGATAATGATCGCTGAGATCAAAGGTATTACAATGACGAGTACTGGAAAGTGCTCTGCAATATTCATTCGTTCTCTCCGCTCCTCGCCCTATGTTCCGGCATCTCCAGGATCACGTCTTCTTCAATGGTCCCGTACTCCCTGTATATTCTTATGATCAGGGCAAGGGCGACTGCCGTTGTGCTGACAGAAACAACAATGGCTGTAAGGATAAGGACATGCGGCAGCGGATTGTCATACATGACCGCCTTGTCCCACAGTATAGGTGCTGTCCCGCCTTTTACCTTTGAAACGGATATATAGAACAGAAATACAGCAGTCTGAAAAATATTCATGCCTATGATCTTCTTTATAAGGTTGCCCTTGGCGATGATCGCGTAAAAACCGATCATCATAAGGGCAACATATATCCAGTAGTTGTATTTACCCGCTATCTGTTCAATCATTGTCCCGCCTTGCGGTTTCAAAGAATATGGTGATCATCACTGCCGCGACCGTAATGCCCACGCCTATTTCAATACCGTAGATACCTAAATGGCTTGCCAGCTTCGGCGTGCCGAGTGGGAGCATGTCGTACTCAAGATATGCCCCGCCTGCCAATAAACACAGCAGTCCGATTCCGGCGTATATGAAGATTCCTGTTGTGTTTAAAAGGTCATTTATTTTCCGGGACATTCTCTTTCTTCCTTCCTCTATGCCAAAGACGATCGCGTAAAGGATTATGCTCGAGCCTAAAATAACACCGCCCTGAAAGCCGCCGCCCGGGCCGAGCTCGCCGTGGGCTATGACATAGAGGCCGTATAGCTGTATATAAGGGATAAGCAGTCTTGCGACCACTCTTGTGATTATGTTTTCGCCTGTTAAACGTTCTTTCAATGGTCCCTCTTTCTTCTCAGGAGCAGTATGACGCATGTTCCAGCGATGAATATGACCGTTACCTCTCCAAGCGTATCGTAGCCTCTGTAGCTTGCCAGAACAGCAGTGACAAAATTCACCACCCCTGTTTCTTTGTATGACCTTTCTATATAAGCAGATGACACATGGAGGTTTGCAGGTGCGTCAGGGTCGCCGTAGTCAGGCATGTCGATAGTGCCGTATATCAGAACGGCGCCGGTCACAATGACTATAATTAATGAGAATAACGTCTGATATTTTGACTGGGTTCTGCCTTCCGATGGTGGAGGGTCAGCTTCTGATCTTTGTGTCCTGCTTAATGCCGCCAGCAGAAGCACTGTTGTGATCCCCGCGCCTACAGCCGCCTCGGTAAACGCGACATCAACGGCATTCATCCTTGTCCATACAACAGCCATTATAAGACTGTATGCTCCGAGTATAATGACCGCGCTGAGCAGGTCCTTCATACGTACCGCTGCGATCGCGCAGACCACGAGGAAAAACAGGAGAATAAAGTCGATCATTTACTCTCTCCTTTTTCTTTTTCCCATGGCTTTAAGCCTGACAGATAAGCGGCCTTTGCCAGTGCGTGTGTAGCAGTAGGATTTACAATAAAGATAAAAACAATTATTGCGAGAAGCTTAACACTCACGAGTGTGAACCCTTCATGTATCATTAAACCTGAAAGAATAAGCATTTGACCGAGGGTGTCGGATTTTCCCGCAGGATGCATCCTCGAATAAAAATCAGGGAATCTTACTATCCCTATAGAGGCCACGATAATGAAAAAACAGCCGAGGGCCAGAAATATGCCGGTTATGATCGTTCTAATATCCATTATGTAATTTTCAATTGACAATTGACGATTTTATTAGTCAAGTCCCCCTGTTTCGCTGTATTTGAGAAACGCAATTGTGGCAATGAAGTTCATGAGGGCGTAGACAAGGGCAATGTCAAGGAAATGGGGACGCTCATAAATAAACCCTGTTAATGCAAGCAGAACCACGGTCTTTGTTCCTATTACATTTACTGAGAGCACCCTGTCATATATTCTGGGCCCAATGAGCGCCCTGTAGAGGACGAGTATGGCTGCAAGGACAATGACCATTGCTGCCGCATCAAACATTATCTTCTCCCTCTATCTTCTTGATCCTTGCCTGCATTTCTCCTGAGTTGAGCGCTTTAGCAGAATCCTCTGTTATGGCATGAACAATGAACTCATCTTTGTCTACATTTATTGTTACTGTGCCGGGTGTCAGGGTAATGGAGTTGGCAAGAGTGACCATTCCCAGCTCGGTCTTATATTCGTTCTTAAAACTGATGACCCTTGGGTTTATAGGCATTTTGGGATGCAATGTGCGGTATGCGAGATCAATGTTAGAGATGACGATCTGCACAAAAAGCCATGGCAGGTACTTGAGAAACCTGATGATCCTTACAATCTCAAGTTTAATATTCGCGTTCCCTAGCAAAAGGTCGTGTGACCAGTATGAGACCAGTAGACTGGATATTACACCTGATAGAATGAGGATAACAGAGAACTCACCGGACAGGGAAATCCAGAATATAAACATTATTATTGCAGTTAACAGAAATCTCATACCATATAATTCCCTGAAGGACCGGAATCGATCTTTAATACAGGCACGATTCCGGTCACGCCGGAATGACAAACCGTATTGATAGCATCTTATTGCCCACACATTTTCCGGAAGTGATACAATTAAATACAGTAAAAAGTATATATGTAAATATGGGCATTTACAAGCAAATACGGACCCATGTACCACTGAACGAACTAATGCAAAATTAATAATTAGCAATTAGCAATGAAAATTGAACCCGTGTACCACAAGGGTACAGGGCAGGCTACTTAACCATCCCGTAAAGTCCAGGACTTGGACTACGGGACAGGCTGAAGCACAGAAAATTGAACCAGATTGAACTACATTGAACAAATTTGAAACCCATCGAAGGGTACAGGGCAGGCAGCTTGAACATGATGATTCCGGACTGGGCAGGATAAACAAGATTTTGGTTGTTTGTTGTTGGGGGTTGGTCTAATAACTATTAACTGATATATAGGTTACAGGCCATCCTTTTGTAATTCGTCTTCAGCTCTACGGATGACCTGTTTAAGCTTATCAATTTTAAACGGCTTTAAAATAAACTCAAAAGCCCCCTTATTAAAGGCCTCTGCCGCGGTTTCCTTTTTGCTGAACCCTGTGATCATGATAACCTTTGAGTTATGATTACTTTTCAGGGCAGTTTCCAGGATATCCATTCCATCGATATTTTTCATCTTAAGGTCTGTAATTATAATATCAAAACGATTGTTGACCAGTTCTTCGATTGCGTCCGCTCCGTCCGTAAATGTTTTGACATCATAGCCTGCCTTTTCAAGCAATAACTTGAGTCTCTTCCCTACGATCGGCTCATCATCAATGACCATGAGACGAATTTTTGCATCCATTTCAATGCTCCCTTTTATATATTGATACGTATCTTTCGCGGCAAATTTCAATCTGTTTCTTTATAGAGGGGAAGTATTATTGAAAAAGTAGTACCCTGACCGGGTTTACTTTCAACGTTGATCTTTCCGTTATGTTCCATAACGAGGCTGAGACTGACAGACAGTCCAAGCCCGGTTCCTGATCCGACCGGTTTTGTCGTAAAAAACGGGTCAAAGATATTTTTGAGGTTTTCTTGGGGTATTTCAGGTCCTGTATTGTGAATTTTTATTGATACGTTGTCGTTTTCCATATCAGGCGTGACGCTTATGGTCAGTATGCCGGAACCCTGTGGAGACATCGCCTGAATGGCATTTACAATGATATTGATAAAGATTTGTTCTAATTTACTGCGATTCCCCATGACATGGACACTGTCATCGGGCATGTCCATATGCAGCTCTATATCATTAAGTCTCAACTGATTGGCTATCAGATTAGCCGATTTTTTTACCAGACTGATAATATCCTGTCTTTCCATTACAGTGGATCTTCTTGCGCCGGCAAAATCAAGTAAATTCTCAACGATATGTTGTGCGCGTTCACACTGCGAGAAGATATCAAGAGTATATTTTTTTATTTCATCAGGGGAAAGCTCCTGCAGGTCTTCAACCATTGTTTCAGCGGTAAGAGAGATATTATTTAAAGGGTTATTCAATTCATGTGCAACACCTGATACAAGAAAACCCAAAGAAGCGCGTTTTTCAGACTCTATCAGCTGAGTTTGTTTCTCATGGAGAAGTTCAAGGCTTTTTTCCAGTGATTGGTGAGTCAGATACAGGTGATCAAGCATAGTATTAAAGGACAATGACAGAGAATAGGTTTCATCATGCTCTATGAGCTGTGCTCTTGCCGTGATGTCTCCGTCAGCAACTTTTTTTGCGATGTTAGACAACCGATTGATCGGAGCCACTATATAATGTGATGTTTTATATACAAACAGAGGCCCTAGAATGCACAGCAGGACAAGAATCACAAGCAGCAGGCTCTTTGTTTGTGACAGGAAGGAACCGATTTTTTTTCTCTCTCTTTTGGCAATTTGCCCGGAAATTAGTGCGAGTCCCTCTCCTGTACTCTGTAACACTCCTTCATATGAAGCGCTTTTTTTGTATGTCACAAAAAGGGCCTGAATCGATTCTGTATATGAAGTGCATTCGTAACAGAATGGAGTTATATTTTTAATCTGCGAAAGACCGGCATTTAATTCAAGGAACGACTTTCTGTCCCTGAAAAGCATATAGTTTTTTTCAAGCAGTCTTATGTGGAGGACAAAGCTGGTTGTCAGGTCTGAAGAGTGACTGCCCTTGGCGACAAAGGATTCCAGTTTCCGGCCTTCAGCCCTGACTATTTTAGTTACTCCGGCTTCTTTTTTATAATTTTCATGCAAAATATCGATCAGGCCTGAATATTTTTTGACCGACTTTTGGAGATTATCAAACTCTTCCGGCCCGATATCTTTAACCACTTTTGCAGATACATCATCGATCAGTAATGTTAAGATTGAAATTGCATTGAGGAGATTAATGCGGGCTTCTTTATCATTCTTATAAAGAAGAAAATTCTTTTCATTTCTTCTGACCTCAAGGATATCTTCCTTCAGATCGTCTGCGATCTCAACATAGCCCTGGCGGTCTTCTATATCATTTAAATAGTTATAGGAAAGAACTCCCCCCAGGATAGCAATAAGAGAGGGTATGGTGATCCCGATCATGATCTTATGCCAGATCTTTAAATGCATTTTATCTCCATTTACTACGATACAATATTTATTATGATTAATCCATGACTTATAAATACAGTCAGGTGTTGCGAAATGAAACGAAACGTCATGGCCTTATAAAGGCTAACTATCGGACAATAATCAATTATAATTTAATCTTAATTTGCTATAAAAAAAACAAAAGCCTTTCATTGGTATATTTTGTTATCATAAGTCGCTAACGATTATTTATTTATTGTCACTTACTTCTAAAAAAGGAGGAACGAGTTGAGCAAAATAATATTAATAGACGAAAAATGGGATTTTGATTCTCCAATCTCCCGGTATGCGTTAAAAATGGCAAAAGGCTCTGATACTGAGATAGTCGGTATCTGTCTTACTGCTGATAGCGGGGATGAAACAGTAAGCAGGGCCCAGGCGGAGTTAAGCGGCGTTAAGCAAAAATTTGCTGCTGAAGGTATTGGTTTCACTCCATATGTAACAGGTCCCGACCCGAAAGCGTTCATGGACCGGATAGAGGGCCTGATGCCAGCCAGCCTCGTTATTCTGGGAGATATAACGTTTTCAGATGAAATGAGCAAGTCTGGCGCTGATGCCGATGCCCTCAGGTCAAAATTACAGTGTCCGGTTACCACGGTCGATTCGCTGACCTCGTCTCATGAAGAGAAAAAACCGGCTAAAGGCATCAACTGGGGCATGTGGA
>CAZNPC010000018.1:0-26493 GCA_964574765.1 uncultured Nitrospirales bacterium
ACAGCTTTTTGAGCTCCCTTTCGTTCTTTGTGCCTATAATTTTCGTCAGAATCCCAAACATAATCTATTATTATAGCAGAATATCCCCGTTTCTAAAAAAACCATGTGGCTGCCATTTCACATGACAGCTTGAAATAGTAATACAGTAAAGATAATATATTGATGATTCAAAAATTAACAGCGGGCGTAACTCAGTGGTAGAGTGTTAGCTTCCCAAGCTGATGGTCGCGGGTCCGAATCCCGTCGCCCGCTCCACTAAACCCTGCCTACCGGCAGGCAGGCACATGGGGTTCAGTGCCATGAACTCTACGCGGTTTATGGCATATAATATGATTGACGGGTAAAAAATTAAACTTTGATCTCATTACGCGCCTGCCTGACC
Organism: uncultured Nitrospirales bacterium; assembly: GCA_964574765.1. Lineage (GTDB taxonomy): Bacteria > Nitrospirota > Thermodesulfovibrionia > UBA6902 > BMS3Bbin08 > CAZNPC01. Next base: position 383 of record CAZNPC010000018.1, read on the forward strand.
GGCCCGCTTCGCCGAATCGAGGCGAGTAGGCAGGTTACGCTTCACGCATCACGGTTTTTGACTTATGGCTAAAGGTTACATACATACTTATACAGGAGACGGCAAGGGCAAGACCACTGCGGCCGTCGGCCTCGCAATGAGGGCGGCCGGACACAACAAAAAGGTCCTCATACTTCAATTTCTCAAGAGCGGGACAAAAGATTCCGGGGAAATCGTCTCCGCAAAAAAACACGGCATAATAATAAAAAAATTCAAGGGCCAGATATCTCCTGTCTTTGATCCCGAAGTAAAACTGCCAGATCTTAAAAAATCCGTAAAAGAAGCAATCGCCTTCTCCATAAAGAAAATCCAAAGCGGCCGGTTCGATCTTGTCATAATGGATGAATTCAATAACATAATCAGCAACAGGTACGCGTCCATAAGTGACCTGAAGAAAATTATAAAGGCAAAGCCCGAAGGGCTTGAACTTGTATTTACAGGCAGGGGTGCGCCGGAAGAATTAACAAAGATAGCAGACTATGTAACGGAAATGCGTCTGATCAGGCACCCATTTAAAAAAGGGGTGAAGGCAAGGAGAGGTATAGAATTCTAGCCGCAGCCGGCTTAAATATTCATAAGGTCCTGCTTATCGTCCTGGACGGCCTCGGTATCGGGGAACTGCCTGATGCCGGAGATTACGGTGATGAAGGCAGCAATACTCTCGGACATATTGCGGATACTGTTAAAACTCTGAATCTACCCAATATGGAGTCGCTCGGACTGGGCCTTACAGGTAATTTCAGGAATATCAGAAAGCCCGGAAGGCCAATGGGCTGTTATGGCAAAATGGCCGAAGTATCAAAGGGCAAAGACTCTACCTCCGGCCACTGGGAAATAATGGGCGTTCCTGTTGACAGGCCTTTTCCTGTCTATCCTGAAGGTTTTCCGCCGGATATTATCTCCGCGTTTGAAAAAGCGATCGGAGAAAAAATACTTGGTAATAAGCCGGCTTCAGGGACTGAGATCATAAAAGAGCTTGGTCAGGAACACTTAAGGACCGGTAAACCGATAGTCTACACGTCAGCTGACAGCGTATTCCAGATCGCAGCGCATGAAGACGTTATACCTCTTGAGAAACTTTATGAGATATGCGAGACTGCCAGGGGCATTCTTAAGCACCCTCACAATATCGGCAGGGTCATAGCAAGGCCGTTTACAGGCAGTAAAGGGTCATTTACCAGGACTCCCCGCAGAAAAGATTTCAGTGTACCGCCGTTTAATAAAACCGCCCTTGAATATCTGGCTGAAAACGGACTTGACACAGTCAGCGTCGGCAAGGTCATAGACATCTTTGCCGGAAAAGGCTTCACAGACTCTTTATCCGCATCTGGAAATGATGATTCCGTTTCAAAAGCAATTGTTTCCTTTAAGGCCATTAAAAAAGGTATTGTTTTTGTAACGCTGACTGATTTTGACACTTTATTCGGCCATAGAAACGACCCGGCCGGTTACGTAAAGGCTTTGGAAGATTTTGATAAAAGGCTTTCTGAAATACTCAGCCTGATTTCTGAAAAAGACATGCTGGTAATAACAGCTGACCACGGATGCGACCCTACCGTTCCCGGTACGGACCACACGAGAGAGTACGTGCCCCTCCTGGTATACAGCCCATCAGTAAATTCAGGTACAGGCCTTGGAACCCGAAACAGTTTTTCAGATGCAGGAGCGTCAATCCTCGATGCCTTCGGTATAAGAACCGGGCTGGTATCAGGAAAAAGTTTCTGGCGTGAAATCTCTGCTCACTGAAACCCGCGCGTTTGAAAGAAATCACTTGTGTAAGACACATAAAAGATTTAATATAAAAAATTCAGGCATTGCAGCTTTATGTCAAAATGAAAAAAAATAAAATTGTCAGCAGAGCGGAGCTCAAAGGAATAATCAGAGACCTTAAGAAACAGGGTAAAAGGATCGTATTTACCAACGGCTGTTTTGATATTGTCCATGCCGGTCATGTCCGCTATCTTAAAGAAGCAGGGGGACTGGGGGACGTACTTATAATAGGACTCAACACGGACAATTCCGTATCAAGAATAAAACCCGGCAGGCCGGTGATCCCGCAGGATCAGCGGGCTGAGGTCATTTCCGCCTTCAGCGTGGTTGACTACATCACGTTCTTTGAAGAAGAAACACCTTACGACCTGATCAAAGAAATTCAGCCTGATGTCCTTGTGAAGGGCTCTGACTGGAAGGAAGAAGATATTGTAGGCGGGGACATTGCGGGCAGGGTTCACACAGTACCTTACGTAAGCGGACTGTCTACGAGTAAGATCATAAATAAAATAAAAAACCTGAAATAAGGTTCACGATTCACGATAATAACATAATAAATCCTGTATTCTGATTCCTGTATCCTGTATCTCTACTCAATAGTATGCCGATTAATCTTTCCATTTTTGAAAAAGCCGCAACCTTCCTTCAAGATGGTGGATTTAACACTTTCACCTCCCTGTCCGGATCTTCCAGGGCGCTGTTCTTTTCCGTGATCAATGTCCCCTGTCTGCTTCTGTGCGGCTCTGAAGACTCTGCCAGAGAATTGCATTCGGACGCAGTCTTCTGGTCAGGATCTCTGGGTTCAGTACAGCCGCTTCTTATACCGCCGGCAGGCGATCCGCTTCGCCCGAAAAGCCTGCGGCAGTTATACCTCGGAGACAGGACAAAAGTAATTGCTTCTGCCGAAGCTGCCATGTCCCCGATATGGCCCTCATCGGAATACCCGCTTCTGCGGGTACAGAGGCATAAGGAGACAGGAAGGGACCTTTTAATAGAGACGTTGAAAAGCTATGGCTATCTGCCGGTTCCGCTTGTTTCAGGACACGGAGAACTGAGTGTAAGGGGCGGGATCCTTGATGTATTTCCTCCTGAAGCAGACCTGCCGGTCAGGATGGAATTCTTCGGTGATGAGATCGAGTCCTTAAGAAGCTTTGACACTGACACTCAGAGGACTGTGCAGCAACTTCAGGAAGTCTCTCTGGGCCCTGCCTCGGAACCTGAGGAAGGCCCTGTCCTTTTAGATATCCTGCACCACAGCAGTCTGGTAATAAACGAACCGGATGATATAAAAAGAAAAAATCCCGGTATTGAGCAGTTGTTAGATGGAAGGCCAAGGTCTGATATTACATCCTTCCCCATAATAGATGCCGGTTTCGATTCAGGCATAAAAGGAACAGGCGGGCTCGGCCTTATACATGAAGAAAGAGGATCGCTTGAAGACTTTGTAAATAAAGTGTGGGAACTAAGAAAAGAGAATTTCATTTTAATGGTCTGTCCCTCAAAAGGCCAGGCACAGAGACTAAAAGAATTATTTTCTGAAAACAATGCGGACGTGCCCGTTCTCGGCAGTGATACGGCCGTCATGCATAAAGGAAGCCCGGTAATTACAACCGGTGAATTAAGCAGTGGTTATATTTATAAAGACAACATCATCCTGACAGAACGGGATATCTTTGGGAAAAAACCCGCTTTTAAGTCGATAAAGAAATCCAGGGTATCAAAGCTTATTTCATCAATTGAGGATTTTACCGAAGGCAATTATCTGGTACATGAAGAACATGGAATAGGCAGATTTATGGGTCTCAGGAAACAGAAGATAGAAGACCATAACGGCGATTTTATCGTAATTGAATATCTCGGCGGCGATAGGCTTTACGTTCCTCTTGAACGTCTGAACCATATTCAGAAATATCATGCGCCTGAACATATCCGCCCAAAGGTGGATAAGCTTGGTGGAAGAACCTGGCAGAGGACCAAACAGAAGGTCCGGAAAAAGATAAAAGACATGGCGGAACGGCTTGTGGCGCTATACGCCAGACGAAGCACTGAAGCGGGACATTCATTTTCAGACGATACCAGTCTTCACAGAGAGTTTGACGGTTTTTTCCTGTACGAAGAAACCCCTGACCAGATAACCGCGATAACCGAAATAAAAAAACAGATGCAAAGTACCGCTCCGATGGATATCCTGTTATGCGGAGATGTCGGATACGGAAAAACAGAGATTGTCATGAGGGCATGTTTTAAAGCTGTTTATGATTCCAAACAGGCCGCGATCCTCGTTCCAACAACAATACTGGCGGAACAGCATTATGAGACATTTGCATTGAGATTTGCCGCATTCCCGATAAAGATAGATTTCATAAGCCGCTTCAAAAGCAGGGCCGAACAGAAGGAAACGCTTAAGAAACTTGAAAACGGAGACATTGACATTGTTATAGGCACGCACAGACTTCTGGCAAAAGATGTGAAGTTCTATGATCTCGGACTACTTGTCATAGACGAAGAACACCGGTTCGGTGTAACCCATAAAGAAAAGATAAAGTCCCTTAAAACAAACTTAGACATTCTCTCTCTATCCGCGACACCGATCCCGAGGACACTGCACATGGCACTTTCAGGCATACGGTCAATGAGTGTGATTGAGACCCCTCCGGAGGACAGGCTCGCGGTTAAAAGCTTCGTAGCAAGATTTGATCCAACGATAATTAAAAAAGCTTTGCAGAAAGAGCTGGACAGGAACGGGCAGGTTTTCTTTGTACATAACAGAATCCGGGATATTTTCAGCGTGGCAAACCTTCTCAGGCAATTGGTACCTGAAGGTAGATTAGCAGTGGCCCACGGACAGATGAAGGAAAAAGAGCTTGAACAGGTCATGAAGTCATTCTTCAGAAAGGAGACCAATATCCTTGTGTCAACGGCAATTATAGGCGCCGGACTTGATATTCCAAGCGCGAATACAATTATGATCAACCGGGCTGACAGGTTCGGTCTATCAGACTTATACCAGTTAAGGGGGCGCGTTGGACGTTCCAATGTCAGAGCTTATGCATATTTCCTCATTCCCGGTGACGACATAATCACTGAACAGGCCCGGAAGAAACTTCAGGCAATCCAGGAACTTAGCTATCTTGGCGCGGGATTCAGGCTTGCGTTGAGAGATCTCAAGATCAGAGGCGCGGGGAATTTATTGGGGTCAGAACAGTCAGGTCACATCATGGCCGTGGGTTTTGATCTTTATGTTGAAATGCTTGAAGAGGCTGTCGCGGAACTCAAGGGAGAAAAAATTCAGCCCAGGGTAGAGCCGGTCCTTGACCTCAGGATAACCGCCTTAATCCCTGAAAATTACGTTGAAAACCCTGACCTCAGATTAGGCCTTTACAGAAGGATTGCATCTGCAAAAAACACCGGTACTCTTGATAAGCTGCTTGAAGAGCTCAGAGACAGGTTCGGGGAACCGCCTGACCAGGTAATAAGGCTGGTCGAGATAATGGATCTCAAAGTTACGGCAAAACAACTCGGCATCACCAGGATTCAGAACCGGTCTGGCAGACTTAGGATCTATTTCGCGCCTGAGACAGTAGTGTCACCTGAGCAAATACTGGAACAGCATAAAAACAAAGGTGAATTTTTGAAATTTTTCCCTGACAACAGCATCGAATTAGACTTGACACATAAACAATGGCATGAGTTGCCAGGAGAATTAAAGGAAATACTTCAGGCATTAACCTGATCAATCTGCATCCTGGTTTGTTTATCTGGTCTAAGAACAGGAAAACTGCTTCTTTATTAGTTGCTCCCAAGAAGGAGCAGAAATGCAATGAGTTTATATTAACTATATTCCTTCCGCCAAACAAGGCATGGGAAGCTGGCTTACTGTTAGATACTCCTAAGAAAGAGTATCAATGCAATGAGTTGATATTAATTATATTCATTCGCTTACACTCACTGTGTCATTTGCTATAATCGACAAATAATTAATATTTTGTTTTAGTCTTTCAAGTCCAGCGTTTACTTGTTAATTCCACAACGTCTTCTTTCAAAGGTGTCGGATAGAAACGTTTTACCAGCTTTCCATGTCTTGTTACACTACCACCTTCAAAATATAGAGCTGCAAGCAGGATATAGTATTTGAGCGGTTTGTCGATTCGACCCTCGGAGTCGATTCGACGAGAATGAGCGACAATACTATATGCTGATTGTTTCACACACTCCTGTCTTATTATGAAACATTCATCTTCATGTGCAATACCCAATGTACTTAAATAGTAAATCTATATCAAAACCGCATTATGAATTTTTAAAGCTGTCTTGTTCATCATCAACCCTTTCAGCTTTCACATCCTGAATAACCGGTTGTTTTATAAGTTTTTTATCTGCCTGCTGTTATGCCGTCTGTTCATCCGTTTTCACGTAATAATCCGTATATCGAGCTTAATGGTTGTAAAATAGAGCTTATCTATGGTATAAAGATAGTTCGCTGAATTAGTTAATTTAATAAACTTAACTGGCATTATCTTTTAAGGAGGCATTTCATGAAAAAGTTACTGGTTTTGATATTTGTAATGGTTTTTATAACTGCTTGCAGTTCTCCAAAACAGAGCACTGATAAATCCGTCATCGCAAAAGTCAATAATACAGCAATAACCAAAGAGAATTTTCTTGACAAGCTTGATCGTCTGCCCGAATGGGCGAAAAACCGGTTTCAGACTGACGAAGGCAAGAAAGAACTTCTTGACGAGATCATAAAAGAAGAACTGTTGTTTCAGGAAGCTGAAAAGCAGGGTCTTCATAAAGATAAAGAATATATGAACAAAGTAGATGAATTCAGAAGAATGACACTCGTATCAAATCTTCTGAAGCGGGAAATTGAGGATAAAACAATACTAAGCGAAGAAGATCTCAAAAACTTTTATGACAAACACCCTGATGAATTCAATCAGGGCATACAGGTAAAAGCAAAACATATCCTGGTGGATACAGAAGAAGAAGCAAAAGAAATACAGGAGAAACTGCAAAAAGGCGGAGACTTTACCGAACTGGCCAAAGCTCATTCAAAAGATAAAGGTTCAGCGGTAAACGGCGGGGATCTGGGTTTCTTCACCAAGGGCAGGATGGTGCCTGAGTTTGAGCATGCTGCATTTAACCTTAAACCGGGAGAATTGAGCGATCCTGTTAAGACCCAATTTGGTTATCATCTTATACAGGTCACAGAAAAGAAGGAAGGTACTCAGCGTGCTTTTGAAGAGGTTAAGGCCTCTATTGAGCGTAGGCTCAAAATGGAAAGACAGAGAGAGACTTTTGATGCTTATATTGAAAAACTAAAGGGAGACGGCAAAAACGTAGAGATCAACGAAGAGGCGCTTAAATCCGTAGTTATTGAAAGTGCACCAGAGAGTCCTTAATCCCTCCCGCGGGAAATAAAAGAACCCTGCGGCGGGTTTACAGACAGCTTGTATTATGCTAATCTCTGTGAGTATTATAAAAAAAGTGATATTATGGCGTTAAACAAAGATAAAAAACAGGAAATCATAACCAAATATAAACTGCACACCAGTGATACAGGCTCGCCTGAGGTCCAGATAGCCCTCATAAGTGAACGTCTGAACGAGCTGTCATCTCACTTTCAGACACATAAAAAAGACCATCATTCCCGCAGAGGTCTTTTAAAGCTGGTCGGCCAGAGACGGAGTCTATTGAACTACCTGAAGGGTCAGGAAAAAACACGTTACGAGAAGATCATCGAACTGCTCGGAATCAGAAAGTAGCCATTAATGACAACCGTAGAACTTGAACTCAAGGGAAAAACCCTTTCTATTGAAACCGGACGTTTTGCAAAGCAGGCCGACGGATCCGTAATCGTAAGATATGGCGATACCGTTATATTAGCTACAGCAGTCTCTGCAAAAGAAGCCAGAGCAAATATCGATTTCTTTCCGCTGACATGTGCGTATCAGGAAAAGACCTACGCGGCAGGGAAAATTCCCGGGGGCTTTTTCAAGAGAGAAGGCCGCCCAACCGAAAAAGAGGTCCTTACTTCCCGTCTGATAGACAGACCGATAAGACCCCTTTTCCCGGACGGTTTTCATGCAGAAACACAGGTCATCGTGTCTGTTCTTTCTTTTGGTGAAGAGAACATATCTGACATGCTTGGAATAATCGGCGCTTCTGCGGCTGTTGGAATATCTGATATACCATTTGACGGCCCGGTTGGAGCTGTAAGAATAGGCATTATAGATAACACCTTTGTCGTAAATCCGGATCTCAAAGAAATAGATGAATGTGACTTTTCTCTCGTTGTCGCCGGTACAGACCAGGCAGTACTTATGGTAGAAGGCGGCGGGTTTGAAATAAATGAATCTGTCCTGCTTGAGGCTATAGATCTTGCGCATAAAGAGATAAGATCCATTGTCGGCACTCAAAGGGAACTGATAAAACTGGCAGGCAGAGATAAGAGGCAGGTCGAGCCGCCTGTAATAGATGAGAACATGGAATCTGCGGTCTCAGACCATTCTTTGAACGCTATTAAAGAAGCTATCAAGATCCCGGATAAGCTGATTCGTCAGGACTCGCTTGATAATATTCTTAAAGGCGTTATTGCTGACCTGAATACCGGAGATGAAGACATATCCGGACAAATTTCCGAAGCCTTTAATAATATTGAAAAAAAGCTTGTTCGCAGCATGATCCTTGATAACAACATAAGAGCAGACGGGCGCAAACCGGATGAGATAAGGCAAATAAGCTCGGACGTCGGTATACTTCCCAGGACTCATGGCTCTTCCCTGTTTACCAGAGGGGAAACACAATGTCTTGCGGTTGTTACACTTGGAACTTCAGATGACGAACAGCGCATAGATTCTCTTGAAGGAGAAGCAAAAAAGACATTTATGCTTCATTACAACTTCCCTTCATTCAGCGTAGGAGAGGTAAGGCCCATGAGAGGGCCGGGCAGGAGAGAGATCGGTCACGGCATGCTGGCTGAAAAAGCCATTACTCCTGTACTGCCTCCGAAATCAGATTTTCCATATACTATTAGAATAGTGTCTGATGTCCTTGAGTCAAATGGTTCATCCTCAATGGCTACTGTATGCGGAGGTACGCTTGCGCTTATGGACGCCGGTGTTCCCATAAGGAAACCTGTGGCAGGTATTGCAATGGGTCTTATAAAAGAGGGGGATAAATATATTACCCTGACAGATATACTCGGGCTTGAGGACCACCTTGGAGACATGGATTTTAAGGTAACCGGAACTGAAGACGGTATTACTGCCTTTCAAATGGATGTTAAAATTAGCGGAGTAACCAGGGATATAATGGAAAAAGCCCTGGAACAGGCAAGGGCAGGCAGGCTTTTCATACTCGGCAGAATGGGCGAGATCCTCTCAGAAACTCGGGGCACCCTTTCTACGTACGCTCCCAGAATATTTACCATGAAAATCAAGCCTGACAAAATAAGAGATATTATCGGCCCGGGTGGAAAAGTCATAAGAGGAATTGTCGAACAGACCGGCGTAAAGATCAATGTCGATGACGATGGCAGCGTCAACATCGCCTCAATAGATGAAGAATCGGCTCAAAAGGCTATGGACATAGTTAAAGGTATTGTTGCAGAGGCCGAGCTTGGGAAATTGTATATGGGAACAGTTAAAAGAATAATGGATTTTGGCGCGTTCGTAGAGATACTTCCCGGGACAGAGGGACTGGTTCACATATCCCAGATCGCGGAAGAGAGAATAGCCAAGGTTACAGATGTGTTAAAAGAGGGTGATGAATTCCTCGTCAAAGTCATCGAAATAGATAAGACGGGCAGAGTTCGCCTAAGCAGAAAAGAGGCTATGAAAGAACAATCTGCTAAAAAGCCCTAACTGTTCAGCATATGACAACTGATTCGCTTCAGTCTTTGTTTCTGCCTTTTCTATCGTTCAGATAATTATATTGCCATAAGTCTATATAACGCCGCATACCAGGCGATTAATCAATATGCACAAAAAAATTATTCTTGACAACGGCATTCCCCTGGTTATGGAAACATCTAAAGAGATGCGGTCGATATGCATAGGCATATGGATCAAAGCAGGGTCAAGAAACGAATCCTCCGGAATAAACGGCATCTCTCACTTTCTAGAACATATGTTCTTCAAGGGAACGGCCAAAAGATCAGCAAAGGATATTGCCGTTGAAATAGATTCACTTGGAGGAGAGCTGAATGCCTTCACATCACGGGAAAATACGACTTTCTATATAAAGGTACTTGATGAGAATACTGACAGGGCAATTGAGCTTCTAACTGATATTTTCCTCAACTCCGATTTCCCGTCAAAAGAGATTGAAAAAGAAAAGGGGGTCGTTCTGGAGGAAATTAAACTGGCTGAGGATTCTCCTGAGGATTATATATATGACCTTTTCAACGGAACTGTTTGGGGTGAGAACGGATTGGGACAACCCGTCCTCGGCACCAGGGAAACAATATCAGCTTTCAAAAAAGATGATCTGCTTGATTACATTAAAGAACGCTACAGCATTAAGAATCTGGTAGTTGCCTGCAGCGGCAACTTCAATGATAATGCAATATCTGAACGCATCAATCTTACTGTTGGAACCATGAAAAGAAATTCCGTGGCAGAAAAATATCCATATCCGGAATTCCATGCAGGAGTAAAAATCGTTTTCAAGAAACTGTCGGAGGTCCAGTTGTGTCTTGGTATTGAGGGACTTCCTCTGGCAAGTCCTGACCGATATACGATGCATCTCCTGAATACAATACTGGGTGCGGGTTTCAGCTCAAGACTCTTTCAGGAGATTCGGGAAAAACGGGGGCTTGCCTATTCAGTCGGTTCTTTCAACGCGTCTTATACTGATACCGGCGCATGGACCATTTATACCGGCACCGACAGAAAGCACGTTAACGATGTTATTAATATTATTACAGACCAGATGAGACAGCTTTCCAGCTCACTGACCGGTGATGAACTCCAGAGGGCAAAAAACCAGCTTAAAGGAAATCTCCTGCTTTCCCTTGAATCTGCAAGCAGCAAAATGAGCAACATAGCCCGACAGGAGATCTACTATAAAAAGTACTTCTCGCCGGAAGATATTATAAAGGCTGTAGAAAATGTTTCACTGGAAGATATGAAAAGACTCTCTGATCGCCTGATAGGTGATAACTTCTTCGCCCTGACCGTCTACGGGCCAATCAAAGAAAAAGATGTCCTGAAAAATCTGCAGCAAGATGCTTTCAACCTGAACACATAAGGTGCACTAGTTGGTATTGCTCATAAGGATGAAGGTTATTTAACAAGTCATGAAAAACTGCCTCAACCGTTCTATAATCGACAAATCATTAATATTTTGTTTTAGCTTTTTATGTAAAGCGTTATTTGGTCAATTCCTCAGCGTTTATTTTAAAAGGTGTCGGATAGAACTATTTCACCAGCTTCCCATGCCTTGTTTGGCGGAATAGATTCTGAACTCGTCATTTTCTTGTCTATTTTGAACTACCTGTCCCGTAGTTTGGTATATGACTTCACGGGATATTGAACTACATTGAACAAACTTGAACAGTTTTTATGTTCAGTGTAGTTAAGGGTTTCTACTCATGCACCTCATGAAGGTCCCTGTGGTTGATAACAACATTAAACTTGTGCTTCTTAAGAAACTTCCCGACCTCTTCAACAATGGCAGTAGATCTGTGTCTCCCTCCGGTACATCCTATCCCTATAGTGAGTAAATTTCTCCCTTCTTCTTTATACCTTGGAATAAGGAACTCAAGAAGAGGATATAGTTTTTCAAGGAAACTCTTTGTTTCTTTTTTTCTGAGAACAAAATTCTTTACCTTTAAAGTAGTACCATCATGCGGCCTTAAGTCCTTAATGAAATAGGGGTTTGGCAGAAACCTTACATCAAATAACAGGTCCGCTTCAGACGGTATTCCATATTTATATCCGAACGATACCAGCGTCACCCCTATTGATTTTTCTTCTCCCCTTGAATAGCGGGCCGTAAATATCTTTCTCAGCTGATGAGGCGTTAAAGACGACGTATCGATTATTCTGTCGGCTGCCCGCCTTATCTCTGATAATATCTTTGTCTCCAGCCGGATTGCTTTTTTCATGTCCTTATAGCCAAGAGGATGCGGCCGTCTTGTTTCCTTGAAACGCCTGAATAAAGTTTCGTCATCAGCCTCAAGGAATATTATTTCTATTTTCTGGGCTTTTCTCAGAGATGAAATTGACTCAGTCAAATTGGTGGAAAACTTCCGTTCTCTTATATCAATACCGATAGCTATTCTTTTTATATCAGGAGTTTTATGACACAGGTGGGCAAATGTTCTGATAAGAGAAACAGGAATGTTGTCCACACAGAAGAACCCGCTGTCTTCGAGAGCATTAAGAACTACTGATTTTCCCGCACCCGACAGGCCGGTCAGGATAACTATGGAAAGCCGGTCTCTGGTTCTTGGCATTATTGCGCCGGTTCTATGAGTCCGAAATTACCGTCTCTTCTTCTGTACAATACGTTCATGCTTCCTGAAGATGAATTTGTGAAAACAAAAAAATTCTTATCCAGTAATTCCATCTGCATCGCCGCTTCATCAGGACTCATTGGCTTGATATCAAACTGTTTTCTCTTTACAATCACAGGTGTCTGCTCCTCCTGTTTAACAGCCTCTAGCGGCTTGTCTTCTCCCTTTCTGTTTGAAATCCATTTGTCTTTCTGTTTTTTAACCTGCCGCTCCAGTTTCTCCGCAACTTCATCAAGAGAGGAATACATCTCACCGGTAACACTTTCCGCCTGCAGCATCAATCCATTGACCCTTAACAGGACTTCTGCTTTGTGTCTGTATTTCTCAACACTGAGAGTTATCGTTGCTTCAGTGATATTATCAAAATATTTTTTGAATTTCTGTATCTTTACTTCAGCATAATTCTTAAGATTGTCTGTCAGTTCCAGATGTCTTCCCGTAATGATTATGTTCATTCTCACCTCCTGGATTGCATTCATTATACTGCCTGGCCCGGAAAGTAAATCTTAAGTCCATTTTTTTCGTCTCGTGAGAGACGGGATCTTTAGTTCCTCCCTGTATTTTGCCACAGTCCTGCGAGCGATATTTATATCCCTGCGGTTGAGTAATTCAACAATATCTTTGTCGCTTAAAGGCGACCTGGGGTCTTCACCGGATACTAACTGCTTCAAAAGTTCCTTTACTATTGAAGACGAAACATCCCCGGCCCCGGAATGGACAGCATTGCTTAAAAAGAACCTGAAATTTAAAAGGCCACGGGGACACTGCAGATATTTATTTGACGTCACCCTGCTTATTGTGCTTTCGTGCATTCCAAGATCTTCAGCTATATCTTTGAGATTTAAGGGCTTAAGATATTGCAGTCCATGCCTGAAAAATTCCCACTGAAACTTAAGAATACTTTCAGTTACACGGTAAATAGTCTTGTTTCGCTGATCGAGACTTTTAAGCAGCCAAACAGCGGAGCGTAATTTATCCTCAAGGAACTGCTTTTCCTTCTGCCCGAGGTTCTTTTTGTTCGCAAGAAGCCTTCGGTAATAATTAGACAATCTGAGTCTGGGAATACCCTCGTCATTAAGTATTATTCTGTATTTCCCTTCCGACTCTTCTATATATACATCGGGTATTATGTGTATTGTTTCCTCAATGGAATAATTTCTTCCAGGCCTGGGCTCAAGTCCTTCTATAATCTTAACTGCGGCCAATATTTCATCCGTAGAAACATTAAACTTTGATGCAAGTTTTTTGAATTTCTTTTTCTCGAGTTCTTCAAAGCCATGTGAGAGAATTTTTTCAACAAGTGTATTCTCAAGACTCAATGGCTTCAGCTGTAACAACAGGCATTCACGCAGGTCTTTAGCCCCCACTCCGGGCGGGTCGAATTCACAAATAAGCGATACGGCTTCCTCAGCAGTTTCTATATCAGTCTCTGCCTGTTTCGCGATCTCCTCGACGGAAGACTGCAAATAGCCGTCTTCGTTTAAATTCCCCAACACGACTTCTGCAACCTGCCGCACCGTGTCAGACGTACGTGACAGCCTGAGCTGCCAAAGCAGATACTCATGAAGATCGACCCGTTTACTGTCACGATCAAAAGGAGAAATGATCTCCATTCCATCAGTGAAATAGCCCAGGTCCCTGCCGTCACTTCCTCTTTCCTCAAAATAATCATCAGAAGTAAACCCGAAGATCTTCTCCAGCGGGGCTTCCATATCCTCTGACACATCCTCAGCAGACTCCTGGGAATTTGATATCTCAGAGGTTTCCGAACTGGTTTCAGGCTCCCTCTCCGAGACCTCTTCAAGTACAGGATTCTCCATAAGCTCCTGGGTCAGTTTCTGCGAAAGTTCCAGCTGAGGCAACTGTAAAAGCTTAATTGACAGCTGAAGCTGGGGAGTCAGTATTAACTTCTGTGACAGCCTGAGATCAAGTCTTTGTGTAATTGCCATTACAGAGTAAATTCCTCACCAAGATATGCCTTCTTAACTTTTTCATCAGCGATAAGATCAGTTGGTACTCCGTGTGCAAATATCCGTCCTTCGTTAATGATATATGCCCTGTTAGTTATCGAAAGAGTCTCTCTAACATTATGGTCGGTTATGATCAATCCTATGTTCCTGTCCGTAAGCTGTTTTATGGTCTTCTTAAGCTCTATTACAGAAAGAGGGTCAATCCCAGCAAAGGGTTCATCAAGCAGGATAAATAACGGGTCCACCGCTATGGCTCTGGCTATCTCCACTTTCCTGCGTTCTCCTCCAGACAGCTGATATCCCAGTTTGCCGGCAAAAGGAACAAGTTTAAATTCATCAAGAATACTTTTCAGTTTTCTATCCCTTTCCTCACGATTATTGCCGGATATCTCAAGCACTGCCTTTATATTGTCTTCAACACTCAATTTTCTGAAGATCGAAGTCTCCTGAGGAAGGTAACCAATACCTTTCCTCGCCCTCACATACATCGGTAAATTATCAAGGCTGTCATTATTAAGGGTAATGGTCCCATCATCAGGTGATATAAGTCCCAGTATCATATAAAAAGTAGTTGTTTTTCCTGCACCGTTCGGCCCAAGCAGGCCCACAATCTCTCCGGACTTGATGTGCAGACTGACATCGGTAACAATATGCTTGCCGTTGTAACTTTTTTTCAGTCCTTTAACCTCTATGGAGTGCATACTTATTCCTCGGCCTGCTTTATTATCACACGGCTCTCTCTTACAACTGTACGGTCGTCCTTGATAAAATAGATTATTTCCACTCCCGTGATCATATTTTCTCCATCAACTACTTTCGGGGCCCCGGTGAAAATGATCTTCTCTTCTACTCCGGAATAGTGTGCCTCCTCAGAAAATATCGCCCGTTCTTCTTTATGGACTCGAACCTTTCCGGAAGCATGTATCGCCGTAATTTCCCCCTGGATATCACTATATGAAACTTCCATCTTATCTGAATAAATTACTATATCCCCGGTCTTTGCTACTACCTCTCCCTCAAAAACAGCTGTATTATTCTTACTGTCTACCGTAAGAGTATGAGAAGTTATTACGATAGGCGCTTCATTGGCCGCATAGCAGAAAACAGCCAGTGAATCGAATAATACAAAACTCAATAATATTATTAATATTCTAACGGTAAAAAGTACCTTTAACATTATTAAATACTCTTATTTTTCTCTCTGTTATGTTTGCAGAAAGCCCTGTACCCTCGATCAGGAATTTATCACCTTTAAACTCTATATTATCTCCTGTTGATATAATCCCCTTTTCACCGTTCCAATGTAGCGAATCAGTCGTAAGCAAAGCCCCTTCTATGTCTATTTCTACCGGCCTCGTCATTGTAAGATTTCTTTTTTCAATATCATACATTCCATTACCGCTCTTAACGACCATTTCCTTTTCATCGTGTATCCGCATTATCAATTCCTCAAGAATAATTTCCCTGTTACCTTTTGGAAACGTTGCTTTTTCAGCAGTAACTTCCCATTTGACCTCATCACTTTCTTTGTGAGTCAAATGGAATCCGCTCATGGAGGACATCTTATATGAGGGGAATGTTTTTACCCCGTCTTCCCGGTTGCTGATTACAACCACGGTCACAACAGATAGTGCCGATAAAAAAACTAAGAAGAGCTTGTTTTTCATTTACGCCTGATAATTTTAGTTTATCACAAAGGGTATGCCTTGTAAAGGCATGAAAAAAAACGTTAAATTGCAGTTTTTGCTTGACAAAAGTTTCATTATGCTGTATTTTTTCATACGCAAGAGAGGTATCTGTGCGGTATTGTTTTTCTTGCGAAAAAGGGAGGTAGATAATTGTATGCGTTAGGTACCCATCTGCTCGTAGAATTGAAGGAATGCAGTGCAAAGATTCTGAGTAATTTAGAAGAAGTCCAGAACGTATTAGTTACTGCCGCAAAAATTGCAGACGCCACTATAGTTGAAGTAGCTTTCCATGAGTTTAGTCCGTTTGGGATAAGCGGCATGGTAGTGATCGCGGAATCTCACCTGAGTATTCATACATGGCCCGAATATGAATATGCCGCAGTCGATATATTTACATGCGGCAACGTGTTAAAGCCGCAGAAAGCCGTTGATTATCTGATTGAGAAATTTCAGTGCAAGAACCCGTCTGTAGTTGAGGTGAAACGGGGAATTTTATCGCCGCTTGACAAAGAACTTCCTCATAAAGTAAGTGCATCAAATATTAATAAACCGGAAGCAATTGAAGATGTTTGCGACGAACACCCGAAACAGCCTGCTCTTTCAGCCAATCAGAAAACCGTATAGTATTCTATTGTCTGTATCTCTGTATGCCTGGAAATCCGGACTGACCAGCCTTAATAGCACCCTCAGGGTCGATTTACATAATCTGAAAACGATCCTCTTGACCCGTAAAATGCAGTTGCAAATCTATTTGTGATATAAACCATTCCAATATAATAATTTATTGCAAAAACAGACTGTACAAAAAAATGCGAGCATTTTCCTTTAGGTACCCTGACAAGCACAATAAAATATCGTCTAAAAATGACTTTATTTTTATTGGTCAGCCCTTCGGGCGAAAAATGCAACCGCATTTTTCGGGTTGACTACTAATCGGTTTTAGTTTTATTCTTACCTTAAATGAAAAAACCCTGGGCAGGCAGATTTACAGATAAAACAAAAAAGACAGTTGATGTCTTTACTTCTTCGGTATCCTCTGACAAACGACTGTGGAAATACGACATCGAAGGCAGCATTGCCCATGCCAGGATGCTTAAAAAGCAGAAGATAATATCTGCTCCGGATGCCCGGTTGATCCTTGACGGCCTCAACGGAATAAAGCAGGAAATACAAAAAGGGAAGTTCAAATTCAGGGACGACCTGGAAGACGTTCATATGAATATTGAATACGCCCTTATCAAAAAGATAGGGCCTGCAGGAGGCAAACTGCATACCGCAAGGAGCCGGAATGACCAGGTTGCCCTTGACCTGAGGCTCTTTCTCAGGGATGAGATAACAGAAATACTGAAATTGACAGCGAGTCTCCAGAAAAACCTTGTCAGCATTGCTGAAAAGAATATTGATTCGGTTATGCCGGGGTACACGCACCTTCAAAAAGCACAGCCTGTGCTTCTCTCACATCATATGCTGGCTTATTTTGAGATGCTTGACAGGGACCTGCACAGATTTAAAGACTGTGCGGGCAGAATCAACGTACTCCCCCTTGGCTCATGCGCCCTTGCCGGGACGACCCTGCCGATCGACAGAAAATATGTCGCGCGGCTTTTGAATTTCCCCTCTGTATCGGAAAACAGCATGGACTCAGTGTCCGACAGGGATTTTATTATTGAATTCCTTTCAGCATCAAGCCTTCTTATGACCCACTTGTCCCGTCTTGCGGAAGAATTCGTCCTATGGAACAGCGGGGAATTTGGATTTATTGAACTGCCGGATTCATACGCAACAGGCTCAAGTATAATGCCCCAGAAAAAAAATCCCGATGTCATGGAGCTTATTCGGGGAAAATCCGGTGCCGTCATCAGTAATCTGCTTGGCATGTTTATCGTTTTAAAAGGGTTGCCGCTTACATATAACAGGGACCTGCAGGAAGACAAATCCCCCTTATTCGAAACCGTTGATACTGTCAAGGCATGCCTTTCCATTCTGGTTGAAATGATGCCCCTGATAAGATTCAAACGGCAGGCTATGAAAAAAGCCGCTGAAAGCGGGTTTTTAACGGCAACGGACATTGCGGAGTACCTTGCAGGAAAAGGGGTGCCGTTCCGGGAAGCCCACAGAGTTACCGGTGAGATAGTTAAATACTGCATTAATAAGAAAAAGTCGCTTCCTGACACTGATATAAAAGAATTCAGGCGGTTTTCAAAAGAAATCGACAGGGACATATACAAATATATTTCTGTTGAGGCTTCGATCAACAGAAGAGATTCTTACGGCGGAACTGCCAGGAAAAGGGTCTCTGAACGTATAAATAAACTCAAAAAAATCTGTGATACAAAATAAACTGATAATTTTTTTATGCCTTTTACTCGCTGCGTTCTTTGTGTCATGCGGCCGAAGGGGTGACCCGGTCGCTGTTGCGCCTTATACAGAAGTATCTGCCGTAACATCCCTAAACGTCTCTGTTATTAACGACAGCATTTATCTTAATTGGGAAACACCCTCTGACGAGGATTTCCCTGATGAAGCCCTAAAGGGTTTTGTTGTTTTCAGGGCGGAGATCCCGGAAGGAGTTATGATCAAAGAGTGCGAATGCAAATTCAGGTCTCTTGATTTTATACCCGGCGGAGGCAGAAATTTTGAATACATAGACAAAAAGGCGGTTATCGGACAGGCTTATGCTTATAAAGTAGTTGTAATGGACAGGAACAACCGGATGAGCAGAGATTCCAATATTGTGGCGGCTGGATACTCTGAGATACAGTCTGAAAAACCGGCAATAAACCCGCCCCCGGCGCCGACCGGACTTATTGCCGTTTATACCCGGACAAGCATTGTTCTGGCCTGGGAGGAGATCCCTGAAAAAGAAAACATATCATACGTTATCTACCGCTCGACCGGACTTAGATTTGATCCTGTAGGTGAAACCGTCACGCCCGCCTTTACTGACAAAGATATCAAGCCTTCAATCAAGTACTATTACAGAATAACCGCTGTTACAAGCAATAAAGAGAGTCCGCCATCTGAAGAAATCAGCATTATAACTGAAATTCATTAACATACTTTAATGAAAACCGTTATCACTAAGACAACCGGAAGATGGTTTCTTAAAGCACTCGGAATCACGGGACTTTCCTGGTTTTTCCCCGGAACAGGCTTTACCGCTTCATATGAAAGAACCTCCTCCAGGAACCTTGACGCCCTTTCAGAGGCAATAATGCCCGGAGCCAAAGATACTGGAATTCACAGGAAAATCAGATTATTGCCAATTTGACATTGACTATTTTACACCTATTTAATACCATAAAAACCAGGCAGAAAATGAATTAACCCCGGACCGGTCGCAATGAAAGAAAAGATCCTTAAAGCATTTGAAGAGAGCATATCCGTCAAGCAGAAGTTCATTAAAGAAAACCTTGACACAGTGATTGATGTGTCAAAGCTTCTTTCCGGTATGTTCAACAAAGGGAACAAACTAATCCTTTTCGGCAATGGAGGAAGTGCTGCAGATGCATCACATATTGCGGCTGAGTTTGTTAACCGCTTCATGAAAGAGCGTCCCGGACTTCCCGCTATTGCCCTCAATACCGACACTGCGATCATTACGTCTATTGCAAATGATTATGATTTTTCAGATATCTTTGCAAGACAGATTAAAGCGCTTGCCCAGGAAGGCGATGTTATTATTGCAATAAGCACAAGCGGCAACTCCCCCAATATCCTTAAAGCTGTTGATGTTGCCAAAAAGAAGAAATTGAAAATAATCGCCTTTACCGGAGCAAAAGGCGATAAACTGGCGGCAAAGTCAGACTATGTGTTTGCCGTCCCTTCCGGCAGTACTCCGCGCATTCAGGAAACTCACATAACACTTGGGCATGTCCTCTGCCAGATGGTGGAAGAAATACTTTTTGAAGCTCACAGAAAAAGATAGTCCCTGACATCGTTATGAATCACGGGAGTGTGGTACTCTCTCATTTAATTGAAATAACACCCCAAAAGCATTATCATATTAGGAAAATATGCTTGCCCTTAATATCAAATATTTCGCTTTACCGACGATCAATCATGATAAAAGGAGTTCAATATGAATCTTTCCGCGGTGATCCTGGCTGCAGGACAAGGCAAAAGGATGAAAACCCGCAAGCCAAAGGTTCTTCACAAAATTTTGGGAAAGCCAATTCTGCAGCATACTGTTGATGCTGTAAAAGCCCTTAAGCCCGAAAGGCTGGTAATAGTTGTCGGCAACGGCGCTGATGAGGTCGAAGAACAGATCACGGACAGATCTGTGTCTTTTGTCACGCAAAAGAAACTTCTTGGTACCGGCAACGCCCTGCTGGAAGCAGAGAAAGCCTTAAGAGGAATAAAAAACAGTACGCTTCTTGTTCTCAACGGTGACTCACCCCTAACAACATCAAATACAATAAAAAAATTTTTGAGCAACCACAGGCGCAGCAATAACGATCTTTCACTCCTTTCTTTTATTGACGAATCTCTTACCGGATATGGCAGAATTTCCCGCGACAGCCGCGGACAAGTATCCGGCATTATAGAAGATAAGCATGCCTCTGCTAATGAGAAAAAAGAGCTGACAGAATTAAACGGCGGGATCTATGCAATAGAACCTGATATCCTGGGCTTTCTGAGCAAACTGAAAAAACGCCGGCTTTCAGGTGAATACTATTTGACTGATATCGTCGCTATAGCAGTTAAAGAACGCCGTAAGGTTGAAGCGTATAACTGCCCTGCTGAAGAGGTCATGGGAATTAATACCAGGGCCGAGCTTCACAAAGCACTTGAGACATTGAACAAACGTAACATATCAAAATTAATGAACTCTGGAGTTACGTTCATTAATCCTTCTTCATCTCTTGTTCACTCCTCAGTGAAAATAGGAAAGGACACGGTTGTATACCCAAATACGTACATTGAAGGCAATACATCCATAGGAAGAAACTGTATCATTTATCCCGGCGTGAGAATACTTGACAGTACGATTAGTGACAAAGTCTCCATAAAAGACAACTCTTTAATCGAAAACTGCAGGGTTAGCAAAGGCTCGGTCATTGGGCCGTCCGCCCACATCAGGCCGCAAAGCAATATAGGCCGTAATGTGAAAATAGGGAATTTCGTTGAGATCAAGACATCAAACATCGGAGACGGTACCAAGATATCACATCTAAGTTATGTTGGAGACGCCCTTATAGGACAAAACGTCAATATAGGAGCCGGCACTATCACATGCAATTATGACGGCAGGAAAAAGCACAAGACCATTATCAGGTCAGATGTATTTATCGGCAGTGACAGTCAGATCATAGCGCCTGTTATAATAGGTAAGGGCGCATACATTGCCGCCGGCGCGACAGTAACAAAGAACGTTCCCGCCGGCGCTCTTGCAATAAGCCGGGCCGGTCAAAAGAATATTCTGGGCTGGTCAATTAAAGGACAGTTAAAAGCTAAACCCGGAGAAAAATAATATTTCGGCATTTCTTTTATTTGAAACCTGATAAATTGCATTCTGTTTTTAACTTTCAACCCGCCATACTACCAGGCGGGCAAGCTTTTAACTTTTTCTATTATGTGCGGAATTATTGGATATATAGGCAAAAAAAACGCCGTCCCTATACTTATCGATGGGCTGAAGAAACTCGAGTATCGGGGCTATGATTCAGCCGGAATCGCCTTCTTCGGTAATAAAGGGATAGATGTAAGACGCTGTGCGGGCAAGATCAAAGAATTGGAAACATCAATTAAAGGCAAAAAACTGCAGAGTCACGTTGGTATCGGACATACGCGCTGGGCGACTCACGGAAAACCTTCCGAAAAAAATGCACATCCTCATAAAGCAGGCGGCGTTGTTGTCGTTCATAACGGCATCATTGAGAATTATCTCGAGCTTAGGGCCATGTTGAAAAAAAAGGGGCACATTTTTACATCTGAGACTGACACAGAGGTCATCTGCCATCTCATTAGCAATTATGTTAAGAACGGGCTTAATATAGAAGAGGCAACACGAAAAGCCCTTATACACTTAAAAGGCGCCTATGCCCTTGGCGTTATAAGCGAAAAGTACCCCGACAGGATCGTGGCAGTAAAGAAAGACAGCCCCCTGATAATAGGTCTGGGTGTCAAACAGTTCTTTATCTCTTCCGATATACCGGCTTTTCTAAAACATACAAGAAACGTAATAATTCTGGACAACGGAGAAATGGCAGTGATCACAGGTTCCGGGATTTCATTGTCTGATCCCCGCGGCAAATCTATAAAAGAAAATATTACAAATATTTCATGGAATACTTCATTGGCTGAAAAAAGCGGATACAAACATTTTATGTTAAAAGAAATATTTGAACAGCCGCGTGCGATCACGGACACGATCAGAGGGCGGTTTTCTCTTGATGATGCAGATGTAAATCTTGATGAGTTTGCTATAACAACAAATAAATTGAAAAATTTCAAAAAGATCTTTCTTATTGCCTGCGGTACTTCCTGGCATGCGGCCCTCGTCGGCAAATACATGCTGGAAAATATAGCCAGAGTATCATCAGAAGTCGAGATTGCGTCTGAATTCAGGTATAGAAACCCAATTATTCCCAAAAACAGTTTGGTTATCGTCATAACTCAGTCAGGAGAAACAGCTGACACGCTTGCTGTTCAGAGAGAAGCCAAAAAATGCGGAGCAAAAGTCCTCAGTATCTGTAATGTCGTAGGCAGTACGTCCTCTCGTCACGCCGACAGCGTCTTTTACACTCATTCAGGGCCTGAAATAAGTGTTGCTTCAACAAAGGCATTCACTACACAGCTTGTCGCGCTTTATCTTTTTTCCGTTGCTATGGCAAAGGCAAAAGGTGCGGTTAACGCGAAAGAAACCCGACAACTGCTTAGCGACCTTGTTCATTTACCCAAAAAAGTTAAGGATTCCCTAAAACTTAACGACTCAATATTGAAAATTGCGAAAAAATTCTCCAGGGTCAAAGACTTCCTTTATATGGGAAGAGGAATTAATTACCCGATAGCTCTTGAGGGGGCGCTTAAATTAAAGGAAATATCGTATATTCACGCAGAGGGTTACCCGGCCGGGGAAATGAAACATGGGCCGATAGCCCTTATTGATGATGACATGCCTGTCCTGGTTCTTGTGCCGCTGGACAAAGTCCACAAGAAAATACTTTCCAACATAGAGGAAGTAAAAAGCCGCGGCGGCACAGTTATCGCCATTGCGGAAAATGGGGACAGTGACATATCCTCACTTGCATCGCACACAATCTTCATTCCTCGAATAAATCATTATCTTACACCGGTCCTGTTTAGTATTCCCTTGCAGCTTCTCGCCTATCACATAGCTGTCTTTCGAAAATGCAACGTCGACCAGCCCAGAAACCTCGCAAAAAGCGTTACCGTCGAATAAGCCGCTCAAATACAGGCCTGAACTGTAAAATTACAGGACAATGATACCAATTTATACCCTGAATCTGTTAAAGTAGAGTATTGCAATCTCTTGTGGAAAACCGATGTTTAAGAATAGAGAGGGCTTGTTCTTCTTATTTTTTTTTACATCATATCGATAGCAATATAATATGAACAAAAATGCCGCAATAAAAGACCTTAATCCTCAACAGAGAGAGGCCGTTCTTCACAACAAAGGCCCCTTGCTTGTCCTTGCCGGTGCCGGCAGCGGTAAAACCAAGGTAATCACCCACAGATTTGCTTATCTGAGCGGCACACTTAAAGTTCCTCCGTCTTCCATACTTACAATGACCTTTACCAATAAGGCCGCAGACGAGATGAGCGAGAGGATCAGAAGACTGTTGGGCAAGAGCTACAAAGGGGCATGCATAGGTACATTTCATTCACAGGCAAACAGGATACTGAGAAAAGAAATCGAAAGGCTTGGATTTCAGAAAGATTTCACGATCTACGATGAAGATAATTCCTGCAGCCTTATCCGGGCTATTTTAAAAGAATTCAAGATACATGAAGCCCTTTATAAAGGGATTGCCTCAAAGATAACTTCTCTTAAAGCATCTCTTATCGGGCCTGAAAAATTTCTCCGGCTTACAAATAATGAAGACAGCTACGGCTTTGATGAAAAATTTGCCCGTGTTTATTTAAGATATCAGGACGAACTTAAGAGGAACAATGCCCTTGATTTTGATGACCTTTTAATGTACACGGTTAAACTCTTTGAGAAGCATCCAGAAGTTCTTGAGCAGTATACCAAAGAATACCCATATATTATGATTGATGAATTCCAGGACACGAATATTGCGCAGCACAGGCTTTCCAAACTTCTCGCGGGCAAACACAGGAATATCTGCGCCGTTGGGGATGATGACCAGAGCATATATAAGTTCAGAGGGGCGGAAGTCAAGAATATACTTGCTTTTGAGAGGGACTTCCCCAAAACAAAAGTTATAAGGCTTGAGCAGAATTACAGATCCACACAAAATATTCTTAACGCCGCCAGTGAGATCATTACAAAAAACCCTAAAAGAAAACCAAAAAAACTCTGGAGCCAAAGAGACGGGGGCGAAAAGATATACTATTGCACTACCAATAATGAGATCGAGGAAGCGCAGTATATAGCAAAATCCATTAAAGAACTCTACCTCAAAGGTAAACGTTCATATGGCGACTTTGCAGTCCTGTACCGTGTTAATTTTCAGTCAAGGATCCTGGAGGAAGTAATGAGAGAACACGGGTTGCCATGCCGTGTAATCGGGGGGATCAGTTTTTATCATAGGAAAGAAATCAAAGATATAATCGCATACCTCAGGGTAATTGCAAATCCCAGTGATTCCATAAGCCTGAAGAGGATCATCAGCTGCCCTCCAAGGGGTATCGGCGCTACCTCCATTACACGGATGGAAAATGACGCCAAAAAGAAAGACAAATCTCTATTTGAAATAATGAAACAGATAGCCCGCGGTAACGGAGCAGCTACGGCGCTAAGAGAAAAAGTCAGTGTTTTTGTCAAAACAATAGAGGAGTTAATGCGCCAAAAGGACACTGATGCCTCGAAGCTTATTAATCTGCTGCTTAGCTCAACAGGATATCTGGAATGGATTGGGGAAGAAAAGGCTGAAAACATTAAGGAACTTATCGCTTCTGCCAAAGGCAAAGATGTCGGGAGTCTTATTGACACTGCGTCCCTGTCAAGTGCAACAGATGGCGTTCACGCTGCTGATTCCGTATCCCTTATGACTCTTCACAGTGCCAAAGGGCTTGAATTCCCGGTAGTATTCATTGCCGGGGTCGAAGATGGGCTTCTGCCTCATTTTCACACCATTAAAAACCAGGACGAACTTCAGGAGGAGCGCAGGCTTTTTTACGTTGGCATGACCCGCGCACAGGACCTGCTCGTTCTTTCAACAGCCAAGAAGAGAAGGCTTTATTCTTCGATCCAGAAACAGGAACCATCCAGATTCCTTGGTGACATACCTGCGGAATATTGTCATTACATTGAAAAAAGGATCAAAACAAATTCGGCGAGAACCGCTTCCGACAAACCCGCGGTATTATTTGACTCTATGCCGTTTAACACCGGAGTAAGAGTAAAACACCCGAAATGGGGCGTTGGGGTAGTACGCGACTGCTATGGCGACACAAACGACCTGAGGGTAATGGTAAACTTCTCATCTGTTGGTGTAAAAAGGCTTTCGCTGAAATTTGCGAATCTTGAGAAACTATAACTTTTCACCACAAAATTATAGCCTTTGTCTATAATGATTTTTTCAGGGAATTCCAAATGAAAATTGGGCATATTGCAATGCTTGCGAGGATCGAGCTCACTGAACAGGAGAGCAGGCTCTTTTCCGCTCAGATAGACAATATAATAGGATACATAGACAAATTGAACGAACTGGACACTACCGGAGTCGTTCCGACTGCTCATGTTCTTCCTCTTAATAATGTATTCAGGCCTGATGAGATAAAAGCGTCTCTGCCGGTAGACCAGGCACTTATAAATTCACCGGAAAGGGCCGATAATTTCTATGGAGTACCGAAGATTATAGAATGAAAAAACAGTTAACGGTTTTTATAACGGAGACATCATGCTAAGCTGTATGCTCAGATCAAAAATACACATGGCAACTGTTACGGACTCAAACATAAACTATG
>CAZNPC010000018.1:26593-30680 GCA_964574765.1 uncultured Nitrospirales bacterium
ATGCTCAGATCAAAAATACACATGGCAACTGTTACGGACTCAAACATAAACTATGAAGGAAGTCTGACAATTGATGAAACACTTCTTGCTGCCGCTAACATCAAGCCCTACGAGCAGGTAATGATCAGCAATCTTAATAACGGAGAGAGATTTGAGACGTATGTCATACCCGGGAAGAAGAATTCCGGAATTATGTGTCTCAATGGCCCTACTGCCAGAAAGGGTACGGTTGGAGACAAAATTATAATCTTTTGCTATTCATATTATACCGAAGAAGAAACTGAAAAATTTTCCCCTGTTATCATCCGCCTTAACAGCAAAAACAAAATAACTACCTAACACAACAGCAAAAAAATCCTTTATTTTCAATCAATAATCGTTATTATCTTATCTTTTCTTTCTTTGACAAATACCCGGCATACTGTTAAAATCTTTTTATGCAAAAAAGACGTTCCAAAAGAGTAATCAAGCGTTTAGAGGTTACATTCACTGCCCGCGGTTTATCTTACACCGGGATCACCAGTGATATTTCAAGAGAGGGCATTTTCATCAGAACTCAGAAAGGGCTTCCACCCGGAATAACAGTTGACGTGGAACTTTATCTGCCCTCAGGAGAAATTCTGAAAATGCGTGGCGTGGTCAAAAGAACCATTAAAACTCCTTTCCAGCAGATAAAAAATGGTATGGGCGTAGAACTTACGGATCCTCCTCAGAAATATAAGGATTTTTCAGACTCCCTGGAATGAAGCCCATTGTTCTCATTGTTCTTGACGGTTGGGGAGCAGGTAGTAACCTGAAGGCCTCTGCAATAGAGAACGCTGCGCTCCCATTCTATACGGCCCTTTTAAAAGAGTTTCCAAATACTGTCCTCAGTGCATCCGGAATGGCAGTTGGATTGCCCGAGGGTCAGATGGGCAACTCTGAAGTCGGCCACCTTAATCTGGGTGCCGGCAGGATAGTCTATCAGGATTTCACAAGAATAAACAAAGCCGTCCAGGATAAATCAATTTTTGATAACGCCGCCCTTGTCAATGCGATGAGTTCCTCAAACGGCGGAACACTGCATCTTCTCGGCCTGGTATCCGACGGCGGGGTTCACAGTCATATTGATCACCTGTACTCGCTGATCGATATGGCTTTGGCAAAAGAAGTCAAACAGATATTTATTCATGCATTCATGGACGGCAGAGACACCCCGCCTAAATCCGGCATTAACTTTATCAGACAGCTTGAGAGCTTTATAAAAAATAAGCCTTCAGTGAGAATCGCCACAGTCACCGGAAGATACTGGGCAATGGACAGAGATAACCGCTGGGACAGAATTAACGGCGCATACAACGCTATCGTGTTTGGAGATGGTGTAAAAGCCGGTTCAGCAATAGATGCAGTCCTGCAGAGCTACGCGGCTGACGAGACAGACGAATTTATCAGGCCATCTGTAATTTCTGATGATTCTTCTGAAACGCTGCTGAAAGACGGCGACTCAGTTATTTTCTTCAACTTCAGAGCCGACAGGGCAAGAGAGTTGACAATAGCCCTGACTGATAAAAAATTTCCGTTCTTTGAAAGGAAAATTATACCTCAATTAAGCTCGTTCACAACTATGACCCTCTACGACGAATCATTTGAATTGCCCGCCGCATTCCCTTCTCAACCATTAACAAATATACTTGGGGAGGTCATAAGTAATCAGGGATTAAAACAGCTGAGAGCGGCGGAGACTGAAAAATACGCGCACGTCACATATTTTTTTAACGGCGGAGTAGAACATGCCTTCCGGGGGGAGGACAGATGCCTGGTTCCATCCCCTAAAGATGTTCCAACATATGACCTGAAACCTGAGATGAGCGCTTATGAAGTAACAGATAAAGTAATAAGAAAAATGGAAGAGCCCGGCTACGATTTTATATTAGTAAATTACGCCAATCCCGACATGGTGGGGCATACCGGAATAATGGAATCTGCCGTCAAGGCGTGTGAAGCAATTGACCTGTGTCTTGAAAAACTCGTTTCAAAAATACAGGCCTTAGATGGTACTGTCATAATTACCGCTGACCACGGGAACTGTGAAGAAATGATGGAAAACAGCCATCCCCACACTGCCCATACTGTAAATCCTGTGCCTTTCATTCTAGTAAAAAAAGGTTTAAAACTGAGAGATAACGGCATACTTGCAGACGTGGCCCCGACAATACTTGATCTTATGAACATAATTAAACCTGAGGAGATGACAGGCAAGAGTCTTATACTACACACAGATTAGCACAGATAAAAAGAACTACAGATTGGCGCAGACTAAATGCAACAGCTCGCCAACAGCGAGCGGATATAATTAAATTGGCATTTCCTTACATTAGTGTTCCCTCTGGTAACACAACGTAGGGAATATCTGTTTATTAATATTCGTTCACTAACGTTCACTAAGCGTTCAGTGGTTTCCGAAGGGAACATTAAATACGTAATAAGCTTTAGTGAACGATTATAATAGTAAAACATTCCTTTCATTTGTGTTTTCGCAGAGAACACAAAAATATCTGTGATCATCCCGGCCGGCAGGGGTAATTAATCAGTGATTGTCTGCGTTACGTTATATGTTAAACAATTTTCTTAACGCACTTTTCCCCGAATCCTGTCCTGTCTGCGGCCGGACTGCTGTAAATCACCGAACCGCACCGATATGCAATGAATGCTGGGAGTCGATCTCACCATACAGCGGCCCTTTTTGTGATAAATGCGGCAAGCCTCTTGTTTCAGACGCTTCAATTACATGTAGTGACTGTCTTAGTGATACGCCTGCATTTACATCGGTAAGGAGTTACGGTCTTTACAAAGGGACATTAAAAAAAGCCTTAAACCTGCTAAAGTATTACGGTATAAAGAGGTTATCAAAGCCCTTATCTGAAAAAATAAGGGGGATAAGTCTTCCGTCAGTTGATACCGTTATACCTGTCCCATTATCAAAACAAAAGCTCAGGCAGAGAGGCTTTAACCAGTCGGCACTGCTTGCAAAATCACTTGCTGGCAGGGCTGACACCCGCCTGTCGCTTAACAGTCTTGTGAAAATCAGGGATACTGCGCCCCAGGTCGGATTGAGCGCAAAGAAAAGACAGGAGAACATTAAAAATGCATTTGCTGTAAACAGAAAAGAAATAATAATCAATAAGAATATTCTGCTCGTTGATGATGTTTTCACAACAGGTGCGACAATAAGGGAATGTTCACAAGTCCTGAACAGAGCCGGGGCCAACGAAATATATGTTATAACTCTCGCTCACAGCAGCAGTGACGATTGAAATGCCATGAGAAGTGTATTTTGAGGTTCGAATTAGCTATAATAGCCCGATTATACTTTTTTACCTTAGTAAATCTTTCTTGATAATTATTTAAGCAAAGCATTTACGCCCATGTTTAAGATAATAAATAAAGAAGCAATTGCTCCGTTGGTAGAGATGCTGGAGATCAGTGCGCCGCATATTGCCAAACACGCAAAGGTAGGCAACTTCGTGGTTCTGCGCCTCAACGAAAAAGGAGAAAGGATACCGCTGACCATTGCGGATTTCGACAGAAAAAAAGGAACAATCACTCTTCTGTTTCAAAAGGTCGGCAAAACAACGGAAGACCTCGGTATGCTGAACAAAGGAGACGAAATCCGGGACATCACAGGCCCGCTCGGCCGCACAACTCCCATGAAAAAATACGGCCACTGTATCCTGATTGCCGGAGGAATGGGTTCTGCCACTCTTTACCCGATCGTTAAGGAACTTAAAAAGTTGCGCAATAAAATAACAGTCATTATGGGAGCACGTTCAAAGGATCTTCTAATCTGGGTGGAGAAATTCAATAAATACTCCGATAAGCTGCTTGTAACTACAGACGATGGAAGCCTCGGCAGAAAAGGGCTGGTCACAGACGCATTAAAGGATGTTATCAAAAAGAAATCTGTCTCCCTTGTTGTCGCTGTCGGCCCTGTCAGGATGATGAAGGCCGTCTCAGACGTGACAAAACCTTACGGTATAAAAACAATCGTCAGCCTGAATCCTCTTATGGTAGAGGGTACCGGGATGTGCGGTGCATGCAGGGTCAGCAT
>CAZNPC010000019.1:0-29261 GCA_964574765.1 uncultured Nitrospirales bacterium
CTGCAGCTGACTTCAGGTGGACAGCTGCTGTAGATTTTGATGGAGATTCACTTATTCACAGGCGCTATATTGATACTGACCCCAGTTTCTCAAGCCCTCAGATATTTGGGGCTGTTGAGGAAAGGGGTGTCAGGTATGCGATGCTTTTCGGCAACCCGGTATTTGTAATCGCGCTGTTTGGAATTGTTGCTATGGGCGTATTCCTCAGGAGGAAAAAGATAGCGCTTGTTATTGTGGCATTGGTATTTATCTCGGGATTACTGCTTGTTTCATGCGGCGGCAGTAAAGACGTTGGAGGCGAGGGAGTAATAACCGGGGTTCAGCCGGGACAGACATACTACTGGAAGGTTATTGCTGATGACGGCAATGGAGGCATAACAGAAAGTGATACCTGGAGCCTGACAACCGCTCCGAGATAGACCGGAGTTTATAATATCTTGTCAGGGGTTGCCCCACCCCTTTTATTTTAACCCTTTATGTTTCCACCTCGTAGGTGGAAATGGTACAATAAGGGTAAAATGACATCCACCTCGTAGGTGGAGAAACTGGGGTTGAAAGGAGGGGGATCGTGTCGAGGAAAGATATGCTGGTTTCTGGAGAGACTTACCACGTTTTTAACAAGAGTATTGCTGGATATGAAATATTCAATACCGACCCGGATTACAACAGAATTACTGCAATGCTTCCTTATTATAAAGTTAAACACAGAGGGGTAAAGTTCTCAAGTTTTATAAAATCAGAGAACATTGCGGATAGTGCGCACACACTCAGGAGCGAAAGAAGGGTGGAGATCATTGCTTACTGCATAATGCCGACACATTTACACTTGATCTTAACTCAACTGAGTGACAATGGAATCTCATCTTATATGAGTGATGTTCTTAACAGTTATACTCGATATTTTAATATCAAACATAATAGAAAAGGCCCTCTGTGGGAAGGCCGGTTTAAAAATGTACTTGTTCAAACAGACGGTCATCTACAGCATTTAACCAGATATATACATTTAAATCCGGTAACGTCGTACCTGGTTGACAGTCCTGAAATGTGGCATGCTTCCTCATATAATGAATATTTGTCAGAAAATGGGATTGAAAATATATGTAAATATGAGGACGTATTGGATATTACTCCTGATTCGTACAAGGAGTTTGTTGATGACAGGGTGTCTTACCAGAGGGACCTGAATAACATACAAAACCTGATCATTGAATGATTCCAGGTTATTATATGACCTTGATTAAACAAGTTCCAAAAAGTTATATTAAAACTCCCTGCAACAAGCTGCCGGGAATCTTGAAATGCAATGAATTTTTTTACATTATATTCGCTCACTAACCCTGCAGCAAGCTACAGGGAATACACTCACTGTTCATTTTAAACAGCTTTTTTGATTGTCCCGGAGTTTCTGTTCATGCAGCGCAAACAGTAAAAAAACGTTTCATTGAGATAGACATGCCCATTACAGACAGACTCTCAGATGACCTCAAAACAGCTCTTAAAGGCGGAGAAAAAGACAGATTATCTGTTATCAGGATGATCAAGTCCGCGGTCAAAAACAAAGAGATAGAAAAAGGCGATCCTCTGAACGATGAAGAAGTCTGCGGCGTAATGACGACCCTCGCTAAGAGGGCCAAAGATTCCATAGAACAGTTTTCAAAAGGCGGAAGAAATGAGCTTGCCGAAAAAGAAAAGAGGGAGTTCGAAATAATCAGGGCTTATCTGCCTGAACAGGTATCAGAGGAAAAATTGGCATTAATAATAAATGAAGTTGTGACAGAGACCGGCGCAGGCGGCCCGGGGGACATGGGCAGGGTAATGAAATCTGTTATGGCTAGAGTAAAGGGCCAGGCTGACGGCAGGCTCGTCAGTGAGCTTGTGAAGAAAATGCTGAGCCCGAAATGATGCGGTTTACCGCGTGTAAACGTGCGGCAATTCACGAATAACGCAATTGTATGGAGGGATAAGTGCTATTTAAAAAGATATATGAAACTATTGTGGCAAAGGGTATTGAGAATGACCCGAGGGGCAAAAAAACCGTCATAAAAGGCCTTGACAGGCTGAAAAAAGCCCATAAGGAAATGAAAAAGGATGAGAAGGAATATTTCGATCCGGAAAGCCTTTCTAATCCGTATGCTGACACAAGGATCCTTCATGGAACAGGAAATGAGGATATAAAGAGAGTGCTTGTGGGCATCGACATGGAGATGGCGGAGATCCTGCTTGCTGACAGGCTTTCATCTAAAGGTAAAAAGATCGACCTTGTGATGGCCCATCATCCGGAAGGAAAGGCATATGCGAATTTCTATGAAGTGATGCACATGCAGGCAGACATATTAAACAGGTTAGGAGTGCCGATAAACATTGCCGAAGGCCTGCTCGAGGGCAGAATAAAAGAGGTAGAGAGAAAACTGTCTCCTGTTAACCATACACGCGCGGTAGATGTAGCGAAATTACTTGATATGCCGTTCATGTGTGTTCATACACCGGCTGATAATATGGTGGCAACCCACCTCCAGAACATTTTTGACAAAAGAAAACCTGATACACTTGACGATATTCTGAAAATGTTGATAAAAATACCGGAATATAAAGAAGCGGCGAGAAATAACTCTGCACCGAAGATCCTTCTTGGCTCTAAAGACAGGAAAGCCGGAAAGATTTTCGTTGATATGACCGGCGGTACCGGCGGGTCAAAGGACATCTTTGAGAGCCTTGTAAATTCAGGAGTTAACACTATTGTAGGTATGCATCTGGGTGACGAGCACAGAAAAGAAGCTGAAAAACATCATATGAACATTGTAATAGCCGGCCATATCTCAAGTGATAATCTGGGCATGAACCTGATCCTTGACGAGATACGGAAAAAGGGCAGGCTGGAAGTGCTTCAGTGTTCCGGTTTCAGAAGGTTCAGCAGAAGCTAATAGTTCGTTAAGAACAATGTAAAATTGAAAATTAGCAATTACAAATGAAATAGCTTGAACAGTTTGAACGGCTTGAACGGCTGTCCCACATGGCATAAAGTTTATAGTTCATAGATTTAGCATTTTTCATTTTAAATTTATTTTTTTACTATCATGCCCTCTTATAACAACAACCGCGAAGAGATCAAGAACAGGCTGGACATTGTTGACGTCATATCTGAATATGTACCTTTAAAAAAGTCCGGACAGAACTGGAAGGGGCTTTGTCCGTTCCACGCTGAAAAAACGCCCTCTTTTATGGTAAGCCCTTCAAAACAGATATACCACTGTTTTGGCTGTGCAAGCGGCGGGGATATCTTTACCTTCCTTATGAAATTCGATACCCTGTCTTTTCAGGAGTCACTCCAGATTCTTGCCAAAAAGGCCGGTGTCACTCTTAAGAATTACCCCGGACAGAAGGTAGCAGCGGGATTAAGAGAAAATCTTATCAATATACACAAGGATGCCAATACATTTTATAAACAGAACCTCAAAATTGACTCTCCGGCAGAAAAATATCTTGCCGGCAGGGGAATTACAGGTGAGATCCGGGAACACTTTTCAATTGGTTACGCGCCGAATTCCTGGAACGCCCTGCATAATTACCTGCAGAAAAGAGGACATAAGATCGACGCGATAAAAAGGGCGGGCCTTGCCGTGCAGGGAAGCAAGGGTACTTATGATACATTCAGAAACCGGATAATATTCCCGATCTTTGACCCGAGAGGAGAGGTCATCGCGTTCGGCGGCAGGGTTATGGACGATTCCCTGCCTAAATACCTGAATTCGCCCGAGACTGCCATATTCAGCAAGAGCAGGGTGCTGTACGGGCTGAACGCGGCCAAAGAGGAAATAAAAAAGACCGGCTTTATTATCCTTGCCGAAGGATATATGGATGTTATAACTTTACATATGAAGGGCTTTTCAAACGCGGCAGCTCCACTTGGGACTGCTCTGACTCAGGAGCACGGTAAGCTAATAAAAAGATACACGCAGGACGCGGTGATCGTCTTTGACGGTGACGCCTCCGGCGTAAAGGCTGCAAAGAACGGCATCGGCGTACTTTTTGAGAGCGGAATCAATGTTAAGATTATGCCTATGCCGGCCGGGGAAGACCCTGACAGCCTGATAATGAAAAAAGGTAAGCAGACATTTGGTAAATTACTTAATGATGCCGTATCCATTGTAGATTTCTTTGTAATGCAGAAAGGGGACGTTCATATCATTGCCGGTGAAGCTCTTGAAATGATCTTAAGGATACCTAACAGTGTTCTGCAGGGTTCTTACGTGAAAATGCTGGCTGAAAGGCTCAAGATCAATGAGATGCATATCAGGGAAGAATTTAGCAGGATAAATAAGAGCCGTCAGACAAGGCAGTCATATCAAAATAGACATGTATCTTCAGAGAAGAGCTCATCTGCTCTGAAGGCCGCGTCAGGAACTAATGATGAAGATTATTTACTGCAGCTTATCCTTATGTATCCGGCAAAGGCCAGACATGTCTTTGATGCTGTTTCTGAAGAGGACATGGAGTATCCGGTTAAAAGATCAATCTACATGAAAATGAAGAATGGATCAATAGGCTATGATGAACTGATATCTGAATGCAGCGACGAAGAAAGGAATCTCCTAACTGAACTGTCTTTGAAATCCGAGTTTATGCTGGATTCCGAGTCCGGTGACCCGGAAAAACTTTTCAGGGACTGTGTCAAAAGGATTATGTTTAAGAGGCGCCGGGTTTTACTGGACAATCTTCAGGACAGGATACGGAATGCCGAGCGGGAGAAAAATCACAGCCTGTTAAAGACCCTTCAGATGGAACATCAGAAACTTCTTAAAATGAAGAGTGTGACGTAAGAAAAGAGGCTCCTGTGCAGGGGCCTGTTAGTGCCT
Organism: uncultured Nitrospirales bacterium; assembly: GCA_964574765.1. Classification (GTDB taxonomy): domain Bacteria; phylum Nitrospirota; class Thermodesulfovibrionia; order UBA6902; family BMS3Bbin08; genus CAZNPC01. Next base: position 4,857 of record CAZNPC010000019.1, read on the forward strand.
GCCAGCCAGTTTGTTCTTGCCTGCCAGTCTGTTTGGCATGGTGGCATGGTGGCGCAGCTATGAACTATGAGTCCTTTAAGTTTAGTGGTCACCCGCCACTACAAGGCGGGTAAACACAATGTACGGAAGAACATACTATTACCATATTCGCTCACTATACGTTCACTATGCATTTATAGTTTTTAGTTGTTAAACTAAAAACTAACGACAAACTACTAACAACTTTTTTAGTATGAGCGGAAAAACACATCGTACTAAACAGCAAAATGAGGAGGCCGGGGAAGATGCAGGCCTTGAAACCATGGATATTTCTCCTGAAGTAAAAGAGACAGCTGAAAGAGTGGATATCTCCAGTGATGATCCGGCAAGGATATACCTGAAAGAGATGGGAGCAGTTCCTTTGCTGACCAAGGAAGGAGAGATCGAGACGGCCAGAAGAATAGACAAGGGGAAGGAGTCAGTCCTGGAGATTGTCTATTCCATTCCGATGGTAATTGAAGAGATACTGTCTATTGCCGACAGATTGAAGAAAAATGAAATATTGATAAGGGATGTATCGTCAGAGGAGGAAGAAACGACTGACGAAGAAAACAGGAGTGTGCCGGACAGTTTTTTTAAGACCTGCAGGTCCATGGAAGTTCTTTTACGCAAAAGAAAACTCTATTTGAGAAAGCTGTTCAGGAAAGGCATAAGCGATAACCTGATCAAACTGACAAATGTCAGGCTGGCTCAAAACGGCGCTGATATACACAGGAAAATATCCGAGCTTTGTCTGCGGGAAGAATTGGTTTATGAACTGGTTCAGATATTTAAGGATAATGTAAAACGTCATAATGATATTGTCAGCGATATCGGCAGAATTCAGAAAAGGTTTAAGGTGCCGCTTGAGAAAGTAAAAGACAGAAACATATCGCGATATATGGATCAGGCCGGCAGGCGGACTGATGAAGGCAGGGCGTTATACAGCGAATATAAGAAACTCATGAGCGAGAGAGCAAAGCTGGAGAGCGGGCTTGGACTCAAGTGGCCGGACACAGTTAAGTACCTGCAGCTATGTCTGGACGGAGAGAAAGAAGTGTATGAGGGAAAGAAACTTCTTGTAGAAGCAAATCTGAGACTTGTAGTCAGTATCGCGAAGAAGTATCTTGGGAGAGGCCTCAGCCTGTCTGACCTGATACAGGAGGGGAATATCGGTCTGATGAAGGCGGTAGATAAGTTTGAGTATAAAAGGGGTTACAAATTCAGTACATACGCGACATGGTGGATAAGACAGGCTATTACACGTGCTCTCGCGGACCAGGCAAGGACCATAAGGATACCTGTTCACATGGTTGAAACAATGAACCGGTTAATGAAAGCCTCGAACGATCTTGTGCAGGAGTTCGGAAGAGAACCTTCTGCGGATGAGATCGCCGGAAAAACAGGAATGCCCCTGGGGAAGGTGCGTGCTGTCCTGAGGATATGTAAAGAACCGGTTTCCCTTGAAACCCCCCTGGGCAGAGAAGAAGACAGTATCCTGGGTGATTTCATAGAGGACAAGAAAGGGCTGTCTCCCCTGGAGTCGGCAGTTCATAATGACCTGAAGAGCCAGATAAAAAAAGTAATGAGTACCCTTGACGATAAGGAAGCTGAAATAATTAAAAGGCGTTTTGGGATCGAGACCGACGCGTCGCGAACACTTGAAGAGGTAGGTCAGGAATTTAAGGTCACAAGGGAACGCATACGACAGATCGAGGCCAAAGTATTGAGGAAGTTGAGACACCCTACAAGAAGCAGATTTCTCCAGAGTTTTGTGGAAAGATAAACCGCGGTTCTTTATGAAAGGGGTGAGAAACCGGATTGTCCGCCTGTTTTAAATACGGGGTTTACCCTGTTAGAAAATCCCCTTGATGGTGGTGGTCTTTTTCAACTGGTAAACGGATTAAGTATCCCTCGTGAGTTGTGCCGCTGAAAGGGTAAAAGTTTTCTAACAGGGTTTACTTTTATACCTGATTTCCATAAAATATAAACCGCGGTTAAACATTGAACAAACGATGTCCGCGTTTGTCTGAAAATAATCTGTGATAATTTGTATTCGTTATTGCAGGGCCCATAGCTCAGTTGGAAGAGCTACCGGCTCATAACCGGTTGGTCCCAGGTTCGAGCCCTGGTGGGCCCACCAAAAAAATGATAAAGCGGTTGCCCGGAGATTCAATTGAATGAACAGATAAGCCTTCTGATAAGCCTTCAAAAAATTGATTCTGAAATATTGTCCATTACCGATCAAATCGAATCTCTGCCCGGTCAGTTAGATAAAGCAAAAACCTCTTTGTACGAAGTAAAATCAGTTTTTGAAAAGTCCAAGGGTAAATTCGAAAAGGCTGAGAAAATAAAAAAACAGAAAGAAGACGAACTGGAAGAAAAGCAGGACAAGCTTGGAAAGATGAAGGCCAAGAGTGCCGAGGTCAAGACAAATAAAGAGTACGAAGCCTACCTGAAAGAGATACAGAGTTTCGAAAACAGCATATACCAGCTTGAAGAAGACATCCTTGTGGAAATGGAAAAAATAGATGTTTTATCAGGGGAACTGAAGGAAGAACAAGCTGAGCTTGGCAGGGAAGAGGAGAAATTCAGGCAGGAGGAACAGGCGCTTGAAGAGAAAAGGAAGAAACTTCATGCCGTAATGGAAGTGATCAAAAACAGAAGGAAAGAAATGATCGCGGGCATTGATGAAGATATTTATGAGCGATATATGAGTATCAGAAAGAGCCACGGCGGTCTGGCGGTAGTTGAGACATGGAAAGAGATATGTAAAGGTTGTAACACCAATATTCCTCCACAGCTGTACAATGACATAAAAAACAATAAGGACGATATCTACACGTGCTTCTATTGCAGCAGGTTTCTGTTTTATTCAGACTCATCCGCGCAGGACGGGGCGGAGAAGGCTGACAGTGAAAGGGTCTGAAAAAACTGCCGGAATGGACCAGCCTGTTTTATTCAGAGATGAACAGTCAGAACCTGAAGCGGAGATTTACTGCGACGGCGCCTCAAGCGGTAATCCCGGGCAGTCGGGGATCGGGGTGCTGATAAGATTCAGAAAAGATTCGCCCTCCCGCCCGGATATCAGGATCTCTGAAAATATTGGAATTACAACAAACAATGTCGCCGAGTATTCAGCTTTCTTAAGAGCGCTTAAAGAAGCTGCGGCAGCCGGATTAAGACGAATCGAGATATATCTGGATTCAGAACTCCTTGTGAAACAGATTAAAGGCATTTACAAAATTAGAAGCGCCAACTTAAGACCTTTGTGGGAAGAGTCGCTCAAAATGCTGAGGGAATTCGATAGTTATAAGCTCACTCATATCCGCAGGGAACTGAACGGGGAAGCTGATCTGCTTGCGAAAGAGGCTGTAAAGAACGCCGGAAGAAGTTGTTGATCAGCTGTATATTGATTATAATTCTTTGTTAGTGTATAGTAGCAATATAAGTCAGGCTTATAGCTCCTATAAAGGTTGTCGTAAAAATTGTCTATATGGATGACCATAAATTAAAAGTATTTTGTACTGTAGCGGAAACCAAGAGCTTTTCCAAAGCTTCGGAGATAATTCGTCTTACCCAGCCCGCTGTCAGTCTTCAGATTCAGGCCCTCGAGGAAGTCTGTGGCACCAAACTCTTTAACCGGTCCGGTTGTATTATTACTCTTACCAAGGCCGGTGAAATGCTTTACAGGTACGCAAAAGAGATCAATCTGCTCTATATGGCTGCAGAAAAGGAGATCGGGGAATTTACCGGAGTTGTTAAAGGCATAGTCAGTGTGGGCGCTAGTTCTACAATAGGAAATTATGTTCTGCCGTATGTTGTAGCCGAGTTCAGAAAAAAATTCCCAAGTGTAGGAGTTCATCTTCATATTGGAAATACAAAGAACGTTCTGGATTTCCTTAATGCCGGGAATATTGATGTCGGCATTGTGGAAGGAGAAGTAAAAAAACAGAAACTGGTCATAGAAAAACTTGTATCTGATGAAATGGTATTAATAATGTCTCCGCTTCATCCATGGGCAAAGAGATCAAACATCTCTATTTTAGAGTTATCAAAAGAGCCGTTCATTCTCAGGGAAGAAGGTTCGGGAACAAGACAGATGATAGAGAAGCATCTGACAAAACACGGGATGTCGTCTCACAACATTAAAATAGCTTTTATTATGGGCAGTACTGAATCCATAAAAGGTGTTGTCGAAGAGGGTCTGGGAGTTTCTATAATGTCTAAGTGGGCAACAAAGAAGGAAGTCCGTTACGGAAGTCTGAAGACCGCGACGTTTAAAGAAGAGAAATTCACCAGGGACTTCTCACTGCTTTACAGGAAGCCCAAAGATTCTTCCCATGCACTGGATAAGTTCCTCGGGTATCTGAAAAAATTCGATTTTAACAAACTGCTGGTGTCTCAGAGATAAGCCGGTTTACTGCTACGAAAACATCCTGTCTCTGCTGTTAATTGATACTTTCCTTGCGATCTCAAGTTCCCCTAACTCTACGAACAAATCCTTGAAAACTTTTTTATTTCTCGTAGAGACACTGAAGTGGTAGACGGTCTCTTCTTTGAGAGCGTTTTTTTCATAATCCACGGAACGTATGTTCAGTTCATGGCTGGTGAGAATCGACACTATATTTTCTTCCGCGTTTTCGGCAATTTGCGTTGTAACTGTAATTGTCTTGAATGTGAGTCTTTTGATCATTTGTTCGACCTTCCGGAGAACAACCAGTGCGATTACAGTTATCGCGGTGGAAACAACTGATTCCAGATACAGGCCTGCCCCGACCGCGAGGCCTATGACCGAAACGATCCATATGGATGCCGCGGTTGTAAGTCCTCTTACAGTTGAACCGCTTTTTATTATTACGCCTCCTCCTAAAAAACCAATCCCGATTATCGCTCCCGCAGCGATCCGCGCCGGATCGATGCGAAGAGTTGGGTCAAGCGCCCTGATGTAATAATAATAGTTTTCAGAGACGATCATGATGAGGACCGCGGCTACACAGACTATAAGCTGTGTTCTGAAACCGGCTGCCCTTCCGTGCACTTCTCTTTCAAAACCAATAATGCCGCCTATAACGGCGCCGAGAAGCAGTCGAAATATTATTTCCTGCGGAGGTATCATATCTTCATAGTATAATTGAAGCCCGGTGTACTGTCAAAATTAGTTTTGATTTGCATAGTGGTTATGCTAAACTAATTTTTATTATATCGAAGCCCGGGGGATTAATAAGTGAGGACTGAACAAGACACTCTTGGAAAAGTAAACCTGCCTGATGAAGCATATTACGGTGCACAGACAAAAAGAGCGGTTGATAATTTCCCGATAAGCGGTCTTAAGCTGCCGAGGGGTTTTATAAAGGCCCAGGGGATAATCAAGCTTGCAGCTGTCAGGGCAAACAGAGTTCTCGGCCTTATAGACAGGAGAAGGTCAAGGGCCATAGAAAAGGCGGCCTCAGAGATCGTCACTGGCAGGCATGATGAGCACTTTGTTGTTGATGTCTATCAGGCCGGCGCCGGGACTTCGCAGAATATGAATGTCAACGAGGTTATTGCAAACAGGGCGGTCGAGATTCTGGGAGGTGAAAAGGGAAACTACGTTCTTATACATCCAAATGACCATGTAAATATGGCCCAGTCTACAAATGATACGATCCCAACAGCGATGTATATTTCTGCTTATGAAGCGGTGAAGATCGGCCTTATCACGGAGCTTAAGGCGTTTCAGAGGGAGCTTGCGAAAAAAGCAGGAAAGTTTGACGGGATCGTCAAGGCAGGCAGGACCCATATGCAGGATGCCGTACCGATAAGGCTTGGCCAGGAATTCAGCGGTTATGCCGAAGCTGTCAGTAATGATATAAGCCGGATACAGAATGCTTCCAACGAATTGCTTTATTTGCCTGTCGGAGGTAATGCGGCCGGTACCGGGATAAATGCCCATCCGGCGTTTCGGCGTAATATATTAAGGGAGATCAAAAACATCACCGGCATGAAATTCAGGAGTTCAAGAAATCTGTTTGAGGGCATTCAAAATGTTAATCCCGCGCTTCAGCTGAGCGCTTCGCTGAGAGGTGCCTCAATTACATTGATCAAGATAGCCAATGATATTCGCCTTCTGAGTTCAGGCCCCAGAACTGGATTTGCCGAGATCATTCTTCCGGCTGTTCAGCCCGGCTCGTCAATTATGCCGGGGAAGGTAAATCCTGTTATGGCAGAGATGCTTAATATGGTCTGTTTTCAGGTGATAGGCAATGATACAACTGTTGCCTTCGCGGTGCAGGCATCGCAGCTGGAGCTTAACGTAATGATGCCGCTTATTGCCCACAACCTGCTTTCCTCTATTGAGATACTGAAAAACGGAGTTAAAGCCTTTACTGTGAAATGTGTAAAGGGGATCAAGGCTGACGTTAGTAAGTGCAGGGAGCTTGCCGAGGCAACGCTGGCAATGGCAACCGCTCTGAATCCTGTTATCGGCTATTCAGCTGCCGCTGAAGTTGCCAAAGAGGCTTACAGAACAGGAAAGACAGTAAAACAGATAGTTATTGAAAAAGGCATACTTAAGGAAAAAGAGGCAAACCGTCTTCTTGACCCCATGAGGCTTACGGGACAATGCAAAGCTCCCAAAGGGAGCGGATGTAAATAAACAAGTAATTCCTTACATTGCATAAGCTTCATTATTGAAGCTTATCAAAAGAACCCAGATGCGCAACCCACACCCGTTATTTGTTATGCATTAATCGGTATTCGTAATAATCTGTTTGTCCGGGAAGTGGTGTTCCACACTCTACTCTACGAGTCGCAGACATACCTAGCAAAAATAAATAAGTGGCGTTCCACTGACATTCGAGTAAGTCTGGCTTAACGCAGATTTAATTGCTAGCGATTGTGGGCGCTCCGCCCCACACCCCGGGTAACTTTATTTAACCACTAAATAAAGTAACCAAACAAAGGTGGCCCTCAGATATTGTCATACGGCTCTTTCCGCCCCGGCGGATCAGCCGAGGCTGACGCTCAACTTCCAGGGAATGATTTTAAACTCGCTTCACTCAGACACAAAATCATTCATCTCTCCTTCCAATTATCGCGCTTCACCTACAATATCTAAAGGGAAACCCTAAAGACCATGCCGTTGAAGGCCCTTTGAATATTTATGTTCCCAAAAAGGGACCATTAATGCAAGGAGTAAGGATTATTAATTTATAGTCATTAGACAGGTGAGAGAAGGAAGTCGCAGGGTTAAAAAGGAATTCGTGTTTGAGACCCGAAGGGGTGAGTTTGAATTCATTTACCGAAGGCTGATTGAAAGAGCCGCCCGGCCAATGAATAGCGAATGGACATGAGCAAATCAATAAATATTCGTTGTCATTACATTGAAGTTTCTGACTAAGAAAACTTAAATATTCGCGGGCGCCCTTCTTTTGGTTCCTTTTAAAAACCTAGTTCCTACGTTTTTCAAATGATAGGAATAAATTATTGTAAAGTCTTGCATTTACTTGGGCTGAGCAAGTGAATGACTGTGCCGCTAACAGCGGCTCTTATAGAATTGGTTAATCCTTACATTCGAAAGCTTATGCAAAGATTTTAAAATGAACCCGGGTGTGGGTGGAACGCCACATAATAAAGAATATGTCATTATGCATTTATTGACATAATAACTTAATGACTCAATTACTTATTTGGAGAGTGGAAAGCCACAAAGCCTAAGACGTAGGGGCCAGATCGTTGAGAAGGTTTTTTGTGAGGACTATTTTAATATCATCATCCGTCTGCTCAAGCTTGATATCGTCTATGTACCGGTTTATTAACCGATTGTCGGAAATTGACGAAAATGATGCAGGGGATGCCAATTCTTTAAGTGATGTTTTTACTTCCATTGAAAACCTGCCGTTATGGTCTTCAAACTTCAAATTGAAAGACCCGTTGCTTTCCTTATTATGGGAGATAACTCCTGCGAAAAGGTCGACTAATACTGTTTGCAGCTCTGCGGTAGCTTCGGCAGAGATATTCTGATTTTTTGCAAACTGTTCAAGGGCCTTAACTGCTATCAGCCCTGCCCGGGGAGCTGACGATATTGTAAGTTCAAAAGACGGCAGCTTTTCAGTGACTATAAGCTTTGTTCTTTCGTTGATAAAGTCATTTTCGATCACTTCAGATGGTTTCGCAAGAATTTCCCTGCTGTATAGCACGCTGATAATGTCTTTCAGTACCCCGTTATTTATAAGGTTGAAAGATGTGAAGTTTCTCTCCAGGACGCCGATTGCATGCAGTCCGCTTAAAATATCATAAAGATCATGCCTGCTGATCGAAAGAGAAGGACGGACAGCCCCGGAGATATACTTGTTTACTATGTCATTAAGATCAGGTTTGTTTATTGAGAGTGTTTTTATGAGGTTGTCTAATGATGCTGAGCCTTGCCTGCAGAGATGTTCAAGGATCTCAAGAGAGGCCTTTCTCAGGTCGAACCGCGGTACGCCAGCGCTGAAGACGGACATCCAGTAAGAGTGAATTTTACCTCTGGAAATTTCTCTTAAATATATTCTCCAGAGGTCTGTTTCAGTTGAGATTTGGCCTTGCATACGCACTGCCCGGGAAAAACTTTTTATGTAAAAAGGGTTTCCTTCAAACAGACTGATTAGTCCGGACAATGATCCGGAATTGACTGTTAACCCCGAACTGCCATATGACAGGGCGGAAAGACCATATGAGGAATTGCTGTCTATGCCTGTAAGACGGAAGATATCCAATGAGCTGCCGATTGAAGACCTGTGAAACAACATATCCTCGAGATCAGTCTGTGAACCGGAAAAGATATGAGGAACACGGCCGGATCTGGATATGTCATCAAAAAGCACCCAAAGGCTGCTGTCAGCGTCATGCCCCGACTCGTCGATTTCTTCAATTTTGTGGAAGTCGTCGATCATTACGATGACCGGCATGCCGGTGCTGATATAGCTCTGCAAAGGTGCATTTACCGCATATGCGAAAAGTCTTTTAACGTTTCCGCCGGATTTTGCCTGCAGAAACCGGCCGAGGATATCTACAGCCCATCCGGCTTCAAGTTTGTCGGCAAGGCGCATAAGGTCTTCTATCGAGAGCTCATCCGCGCGAATAAGCGACGGGTCTTTTGTCTGAAATGACAGACGCTGGAGTATGAAATTTGTAAGGTAATGAATGGAGAAGTCCAGTGCCGAATGAGAGACAGGGTTTACCGTATAGAAAAAAGGAGATACTTTGTCCTGTTTATAATACAGCCGGGAGTGAAGCTGCCTTAAAAGTTCTGATTTTCCAATACCGCGCTGTCCCGAAAGAAAGATGCCTGATACATCCCCTTTTACAACATCTGAGGAGATACTGAAAAGGGTCTCAAGTTCCTGTTTTCTCCCTAAAAATCCGCTTTCTGAAATTGTCTTGAATGGCATTTCTTTTTAATCCGCATTTAGGATATAGAACAAAGTATTAAATGTCAATATCGACAGGTACAGGATATCAGCGCGGTGCTGCCGGGATGTTAAAGATAGACTAATTTGTTCCGGCCGCCTTTTTTGGCCAGATAAAGAGCCTGGTCGGTTTTCTCAAACAGTTCAGCTATTGATGAAGCGTCATCCGGAAAACAGGAAAGGCCTATGCTTACGGTCAGGTTGCTTGGCGGGATACCGCACTGATCTGCTATGGGCGTTTTTTCAACATTTTCCTTAACCCTGTTGCCAATATTTATCGCGTCTTCCTTCGGAGTCTGCGGTAATATGACTACAAACTCATCTCCGCCGAACCTTGCTACAATATCAATATTTCGAAGTGAAGAGGAGATGGTTCCTGCGAGTGATTTTAGAACTTTATCTCCTGTCATATGGCCGAATGTGTCATTGTAATATTTGAATCCGTCTACATCGACCATCATAAAACTGAAAGAGTGTTTATATCTCCTGAAACGGGAGATTTCTTCAGCAAGCCTTTCATTTAAATAGCGGCGGTTGAGAATCCCGGTCAAAGGATCTGTTAATGACAGCTTTTCAAGGGAATGGATCTTTTCATTAAGAGACCTTCTTTCAATTGCCAGCGCTGCGTTCGGGGTGAATGACTGTATAAGCTTCAGATCGTTTTCATCAAAGTCCTCGCCCGTTATCTTGTCGGATAAATTCAGGACTGCTGTGACCCTGTTATCAATTTTCAAAGGAATGCTTAGGAACGACTTGGTCCTGTACCGCGGTTTGTTTTTCTGGTGAATGCGAGGGTCATTCTCTACGTCCCTTACAAGCAGTGGTTCTCCGCTTTCAAAGACTCTCCCGGCAATTCCTTCTCCAATCCGGCCTTTCATGCTGTCAATAACGATATCATCTATGCTTTTTTTTGCCTCAACGAGAAGCTCTGAGGTTTCCTTGTTCAGCAACATTAATGATCCCTGTTCCGCCCGGAGAAGCTGAGTGGACTTTTCCAGTATAGTTTGAAGGAGCTGCCCCCAGTTTGGTACTGAGACGAGCGATCTGGAAAGGTCGGAAAATGAAGACAATACATCGTCCATTTTCTGGTCAATGGAGTGCTGAAGGGCATGGTTTTCAAGGGTTACTTCAATAAAGTCGCAAAGAGCTGAAATGATCTTCATATCTTCAGGAGCAAGCTCATTATCAAATATGACTATTAGTGCCTCAAGAGTATTGGAAGTGAAGATTGGAAAGAGGTTCAGCGTATCAAGTTTTTCGCCATGCACGGCCGTTATAATTCTTTCCGCCTCAAGATCCACAGGAAGAACAGCAGGTCTTGCAGAGATCATTTCTTTGATGTTGGCATTATCCTTATGGATCTGAATATTATTGAGGATATTCTTATGTCTGCCTGAAGCGTGTACAGTCCTGTATGTCCCGGTGGTGTCATCAAGAGTAAGCATTGCTACTGATTTCGGGCCCAGAATAAATAAGACAGTATCAATTATATATCTATGGACAGAAGAAATATCTCTGGATATTTTATTGAGAATGTTAAAGTCAACCAGTGAAGAAAATCGTCCGAGTTTCTCTACCAGCTTATGCTTATCCTGAAAATTATTTAAGATATAGCTTGCTGCCCTCTGAATGTACAATGAGATGCTTTTTATGTAGTGCTCATCAACAAAATCTAGAGGCGTTTTGACAGGAATTTCCCGGAAATTGTTCTTTCTGGCAATATCCATAAACTCAAGGAAATCCTCATAGGATGCAAAACCGTTTCTGCCGACAATAACGGCCTTTTCTTTCAGATAAGTGACTGGAATAGCGAAGCTTACAACTCTTGATGTACATTTGTGGATCGCAGGCTCATCGGACTTCAGCTGCTTGAGAATGAAATTCCTGCAGGAAGCGGGACATTCCAGAATAACGGACGCGGATGATTTGATCAGTTCGCAGACAGGGCCATAACGAACGTCGAAGACAGGCCGGCCGTCTCCATCATAAACACAGAGATCAAACCCGGTGATTTTTGACAGGTTTCGGAAATATTCTGCGCAATCATCTGAAGAAAAAAGACGTACTAAAGTGTTTTCCGCTTTATTGCCGGATGGGGTTCTGTTCGATGTGCTGTTCCCGGTTGACATAAGAATATCCAATGCTGTTTATGTTCAAAATCGATTTTTTTATCATATAGTAGAAATCCAAATAATTAATTGTAAATAAGCTTATCATAGGCAAATTGCATTGTCAATAATTATAAACTCTCTTAACTCTACTGCCTATTGAGGTCAAAACTTCATAGGGAATGCTGCCGATCTTATCGGCAATATCGAGGGCAGTTATATTGTCGTTTCCCTGCTGGCCTATCAGTACGACCTCGCTATTCTCATCAACGCGCGGTATCCCTGTTATGTCGGCCATAATAGTATCCATGCAGACACGGCCGATTACCGGCGCTCGTTTTCCGTTTATAAGTACTTCTCCGCAGTTTGAGAGTCTCCTGCTGTAACCGTCGGCATATCCGACAGGGATTGTTGCTATCGTGCTTTTTCTTTTTGTTATAAAGGTTCTGCCGTAACTTACGGGAGTGCGTGATGGAACGGTTTTTATGAAGATAATTCTGCTTTTAAGAGTTAAGGCAGGTTTAAGGCTGTTCTTTCCTGCGGGACCGTAGCCATACAGCATTATTCCAGGCCGAACCATATTGAAATGAGCCTGCGGAAACTGAAGTACCGCGGCACTGTTAGCCATATGAGCGAATCTGAAATTGATTTTTTTGTCTTTTAATGACGCAACAAGGCTTGTGAATCTGCTCAATTGATGCTCAGCGAATTCTCTTTCGCCCATATCTGAATCCGAGAAATGGCTCATGATACCTTCGAGCTTCAGATTCCGCATGCCGGCAATCTTTTGAATCTCTTTAAAAGCGTTTGCCGCGCGTACGCCGACTCGGCCCATACCTGTATCAACTTTCACGTGTACAGCTATGTGGCGGTTGTATTTGGCGGCTCTGGATGAAAGTGATTTCGCGCTTTTTGCATCAAATATGACAGGGGTGAGAGAATGTTCCAGAAAAGCATCCGTATTTTTTGTATCGAAAAAAACAAGTATGGGGGCTTCTATTCCCGCCTGCCTGAGCAGGATGCCTTCTTCAGTGAAAGCAACGCCGAGCATGTCAGCGCCGTTCTTTAGTAAATGACGGGAGACTTCAACCGCACCGTGTCCGTACGCGTTGGCTTTAACAACAGCAAGTACATATGTTTTTTGACCTGTTTTTTTCTTAACTATTCCTAAATTGCGAGTCAGGGCATTCAGATCAATTTCAGCAAAAGTTTTGTAAGAGTCCACTTATGACTTGCTTTCCCTGTCGGAATTATCCCGTGAGGCGTTTTTTTCGGGCTCTTCATCCTTTTTTTTCGGGGTCACATCAATTTCAGAAGGTTCAGATGTGGATTTCTTGAAATTCTTAATGGCTTCGCCTACGCCTCTGCCTATCTCTGGCAGTCTGCGGGCACCAAAGAGAATGACAATAATAACCAGTATAATTATTAATTCTGTGGGTCCAAGGCCGAACATATTCTTCCCTCCATTTTCATGGTTGTAATGTTATTTTTAAGTATATATTATCGGCTCAAAATACGTTTCAGATCCTCAGGGGTGTTGATGTTGACAAATGAACTCATCTGAGGGTCTATATTCCTTATTTCCTTTGCGCCGATATATTTTACCCTTTTAGTGCCTAAAAAATCTTTTAATCCGACTTTGCCGGAAGAAACGGCCTTTTCCATGGCGGGAATAAGCCTTACAGAATATAACGCGAAAAGAGGTTCATCTTTGCCATGCGGCCGCGGCACAACTGCATCACAGTCATTCCTTTTTTCAGCCATGAACCTGATAAGGTCACTGTTAATGAACGGCATGTCACATGCAGATGCAAAGACCCAACGGCTTGATGAATTAAGCAGAGAAGTTAATAATCCGGTCATAGGTCCCCGAACCTGACAAATATCACCCAGAAGCGTTGCGTCAGGATATATGTAATATTCCGGCTGGTTTGTAATAATAAAGACCTCGTTAAAAAGGCTCTTCATTATTTTAAGGTTTTTTTCGATGATTTTGATATTGTTTACTTCGATGAATGCCTTCAAAACCGGCATTCTGCTGTTCTCACCGCCTGCGAGAATCGCGCCTGTGCAGTTTTTTAAGAGGCAGGTCATATGACATTACAGAAACAGAGCGTCCTTGACTTGCATGAATGCATCTACAATGTCGGGGTCAAACTGCTTGCCTGAATGTACGATCAGTTCATTCAGGGCTTTTTCAAAGCTCAGTTTTTTTCTGTAAGGCCTGTCAGATGTCATAGCATCAAATGCGTCTGCAACGGATATTATTCGTGCCATAACAGGTATTTCAGTACCCTTTAATTTTTCGTGAACACCATTGCCGTCCCATTTTTCATGATGGTATCTGATGCCGTCGGTGATATCTCTGAACTGCTTCAGTTCACTTAGGATTGAAGAACCGGTAAGAGGGTGCTGCTCAACTTCAATCAGTTCATTATCGTCCAGTTCACCTCGTTTATCAAGAATTTCTATGGGTGTGGCAATTTTACCGATATCATGAAGAAGGCCGCAGATTCTCAGTCTCTCAATAAAACTTCTGTCCATGTTCATTTGATGCGCGATGGCAAGTGCATATCGGGTTACTCTTTCAGAGTGGCCGGACGTCCAGTGAGACCTTGACTCAATGGCCTTGACGAATGCCATCACAGTGCCGAAGAAGAAGCCCTCAAGCTCCTGGTGCAGATACGCGTTTTCTATGGCAAGGGCTGCCTGGGAGGCTATGGCCATCAGGAATTTTGAGTCAGAGGCAAAGAACTCCTCCCCGGAGGTTTTCTCACCTGTTAAAATAACCCCTACTTTTTTCTTTTTTCCCGTAAGGGGGCATACCATTATGGCTTGCAGATCAGGGCAGATCTTTTTATGAGGTGTGTTATTTATGTCACAGAAAACCTGAGGTTTGTTCCTCTCAATTGCGTGCCAGATTATATTGTCCCCTTTTGCAATGACCTTGTCAGGCGCCCATTTGCCGGTGCTTACGGCGGTATAAGCTTCAGGTCTCTCCTCATCAAGCAGCAGTATGGAGACGGTTTTTACATCGAGATTGATCGCAACTTCGTCAAGGAGCTTGTTACAGATATCGTCAATTGTCAGTCCGGAAAATGACTGGGATATGTGATAAAGAATGGATATTTCTTCATAAACGTCACTGAGTTCTTCTACCGTCAGAGCAAGGTCTTTTTGTACCTGCTTCAACTGCTCTTTGCTGTTTGTGTTCTCTTTGCTCATAGATCAGATTTGCCAATAGTGTCCTCGATAAGTTTGAGGAGGGACTTTGGACTGAAAGGCTTGGTGATATAATGATCAATTCCGCACTGAAACCCGAGTTCTTCGTCTGACTCCTGTCCTTTGGCAGTGAGCATGAAAATGGGAGTTTCACATGTTTCAGGCGCTGCTTTGAGCATTTTACATATATCTATACCGCTTGTTCCGGGAAGCATCCAGTCCATTATAATGAGGTCGGGCTTGCTGGTCTTGATCATATCCAGCGCGCCTTTACCTGTTCTTAGTGAAATAACCTCATAGCCTGCTTTCTGCAGTTTGTCCTGAATGATCATTATTATGTACGGCTCATCATCTACAATAAAAATTTTTTTCATTTGTTTCGCGCAGCCTTAATTTTGGCCATCTATGTTTTTTTTAAGTAGATTCGCTGCCGGTTTTCGAATGCTGTTTGTAAGTGTATGTTATGCAGTCTGCAATACCCCATATGTATATATTTTTATTACATTGTAATCAATTTGGTACAAATTATCCACCCCATGCGTCAGAATTTATGACATGACTTTCTGTTCTATTGGAGAGCCCTGATTATATCGGCTGTCTTCAGACTGACTGCCGATTCATTTCCTTCCTTCATGTCCTTTATCACGGCGTTACCGTTTTTCAGCTCATTATCACCGATAACAATGACTTTTCCTGCTCCGATCCTGTCGGCTTTTCTCATCTGACTTCGAAGTGATGAATTATCATAACTCATTTCAACCCAGATCCCCTCGGCCCTTAACTGTCCGGTCAGAATAAAGCTCTTATCAGACGCATCCGGGCCCAGAGAACAAATGAACAGATCAGGACTCTCCGTGCAGGTAAAGGAGTCCTTAATAATGTGAATTATCCTTTCAATTCCAATGGCAAACCCGATGCCGGGAGTATCCGGCCCGCCGAATTCCTTAATGAGATTATTATATCTGCCGCCGGCTGCGACGGCTTTCTGACTTCCTAGAGATTCACTCGTAACCTCAAATGCGGTTCGGGTGTAGTAATCCAGGCCGCGAACAAGTTCATGGTTAATCATAAAGGGCAGGTTCAGGAGTGTTAGATTATGCTGGACACTCTTGAAGTGTTCATCGCATTCGCCGCACAAATAATCTGCTATGACCGGAACTTTTTTTCGTGCATTAATGCATGAAGACACTTTGCAGTCAAGGATCCTGAGAGGGTTTGAGTCATATCTCCTCTGGCAATCCTCACATAAGGTCTGAATACTGTCTTTCAGGCTTTTCTTTAAGGCGGTTATGTAGTCCGGGCGGCATTTTTTGCAGCCAATTGATGATATTTCGAAGTTAATTTCATTAAGGCCGAGCTTCTTTAAAATGATTGAAAGCATAGATATTACTTCCGCGTCTAACTGGGGGTTTTCCGTGCCGAGGGCCTCAACGCCTATCTGGTAGAATTGTCTGTTTCTTAATGCCTGCGTATTTTCATATCTGAACATCGGCCCCAGGTAATAGTACTTCTGGGGAGAAGGTTCATTGTAGAGGTGGTGCTGGACGAAAGCTCTGGCAAAAGAAGCGGTACCCTCAGGCCGCAGGGTTACGCTTCGGCCGCCCTTATCAGAGAATGTATACATTTCTTTCTCGACTATATCAGTTGTTTCACCGATGCTCCGTTTGAATATTTCAGATTTTTCGATTACAGGAAGTCTTATCTCGCGGTAACCGAATTTCCGGAATACCTCCCTCGACAGGTTCTCTATCCATTGCCACACGTAAATATCAGGTGGATAGATGTCATGGATCCCTTTGAGTGAGTTAAACTTCATCAGGTTTTTCTTCCTCCCGAATTTTGTCAAAGTTAAGCATTGTAAGATGGCTCTCAATAAGTCTTCTAACTTCTTCCTTGAAATGCATCCTTACTCCCTTGAGGTCTGTTATATCTTCATGGATCTTGACCACTTTTCCCTGGGCTTCCCGTACTATCTCTTCAGACCTTAATTCGGCCTCTTTTATGATAAGTTCAGCGTCTTTCTTGGCGGTGCCCTTGTATTCCTCCACGATCTGCTGGGTTGTCATGAGAGTATCTCTAAGGGCTGATTCAATGCTTTTATATTCCTTTAACTGTTTTTCAAGTCTTTTAGATTCTTCCCTGAGGGCCGCGTTGTCCCTTAAAAGTTCTTCCATCTCCTCTCTTACGATCTCAAGAAAAGAATCCACTTCTTCTTCGTCAAAGCCCCTGAATTTCGCTGGAAACTGTTTTTGCTGAATATCCAAAGGTGTTATTCTCATCTATTTCCCTCCTTTTATCCCATTATAATTTTATATTCTGATTGTTTAAATACATAATAATTCATATTTAGCCGGTAATAATACGACATTGTCAGCCTTTTATTGTAAATGCTGCTTTAATTAAGGAAGTTATTATATAACTTTTAATAAACAGTATGGCTAGAATTACGATAATCGGAGATATGTCGATTCCTGAGATTACACCGATGTGCTTTCTTATGGGCCTCAGTACCGGATCTGTGGCTGCATGCAGGAACCTGACAATGGGATTGAAAGGATCAGGTTTTATCCAGCTGATAAGTGCCGAGATTATCATTATCCACATATATATAGAAAGCAGAGTATTTAATGTTTGCGCAAGAGCCAGCAATAAACTGCCGGTTTTTAAATAGACAATAAAGAGCATAATGACCAGGATCAGGATCAGTGGAGATATGTCAATGCCGGATATTATTCCGATTCGCTGTCTTATCGGCCTGAGCACAGGCTCAGTGACTGAGTGAAGGAATTTAACTATGGGGTTGCGGGGGTCAGGCCTTACCCAGCTTATGAGCGCGTTAATAACTATAATCCACATGTAAGTGGAGAGAAAAATGATCAATAACTGTGAAATCGGGTGCATTAAATTACCATCCATGAGCATTAACCACCCTTGCTGCCCAGTGCTCCGGATCTGTTCTTTGCCGCGCTGACCGCTTCCGCAACAATTTCCTTCAACTTCCTTTTTTCAAAAACCTCAAGCCCCGCGGCAGTAGTGCCTCCCGGAGATGTCACCATTTCCCTGACCGAAGCTGGACTCATACCGCTGGAGATTAATTGACAGGTGCCTATAGCGGTCTGAACGGCAAGAACGATGGAATCCGCCTCACTCAGGCCGTTGTTTATACCGCTCTCAATCATTGACTCTATAAACAGAGCAAAAAAAGCCGGCCCGCTGCCTGATATGGCAGTGACCGTATCCATATGTTTTTCGGGCAATACAAGCAGATGGCCCAAAGACATAAATATCTCTTTGACAGTTGATATCTCCTTGTCGGAAAAACACTCGCACATAGACATAACTGTGACTCCCTCCTGTACGAGAGCCGGCGTATTCGGCATCACTCTGATAAGTCTGCTGGTATTGAGTTTTGACGACAGGTAGGATAATGTTATGCCGGCTGCAACTGACACCACTGTTTTCCTTTCTGTCACTGTACCGCCGATCTCTTTAAGGACTGCATCTATATCCTGAGGCTTGACAGCAAGAATTATAATTTCGGAAGAGGTTACAACCTTTGTGTTTGAGTCGGTAGTTTCTATTCCAAAATGCTGTTGAAGGTACTGTCTTCTGACATCTCTGGGTTCAGACACAATAATGTTGCTCATACTCTGAAGAGTAATGCCCCTTATTATTGCGGCCGCCATGTTACCGCCGCCGATAAACCCGATTTTCATAAAGTAAACTCCTTGGTTAAGCTCCCGTAAAGTCCAAATAAACTTGGACCACGGGACAGGCTGTTCAAGCAGTTTGAACTACCTTGAACAATGTACTTTTCTTTCCCCAAAGATTGCCGTACCAACTCTGACCATTGTGGCCCCTTCTTCAATAGCAGTTTCAAAATCATGAGACATACCCATAGACAGTTCCCGGAGCATGAATCCTTTTCCTGAAGCTTTTTCAGCGAGATGTTTGAGCCTCCTGAAGTACGGCCTTGCCTCTTCAGGGTCTTCAAAGAACGGCGGCATGACCATTAACCCTTCGATCTTCAGGTTTTTCAAACCGGCTGTTCCTTCAAGTAATTCCATGAGGCTGTCCTCCGATACACCATGTTTTGTGTCTTCGTCAGAGAGCGTTACCTGTACAAGTGCCCTCTGCGTTTTTTTGATATTTCGCGCCTGCCTGTCCAATTCCACTGCCAGCTTCATGGTATCCAATGAATGTATCACATCAAAAATCCGGACCGCTGTTTTTGCCTTGTTCTTTTGTAAATGCCCGATCAGGTGCCATTCAATATTCAAGTCTTTATGCAGTGCCCCGAGTTTTTTTATCTTATTGTCCGTCTCCTGAACTCTGTTTTCTCCAAGTATTGATACTCCCGACTTAACAGCTGTGATAATTCTTTCAAGACCAATGGTTTTGGAGACAGCAATCAGTTGTATATTATCAGAATCCCGCCCCGCTTTAACAGCAGAATTATTGATTCTTTCCTTAACAGCCCTCAAAGCTTCGGTAACACCCATTTGTTAGAAGCTTAGCATGTTCGTTTTTTAATTGGCAAGATAGCATACTATAACGGGAAATTGACCTTAATCACTATCTCTGGTAAGATTTATGGCGTGAAAAGGATTACTTTTTATTCTTTATTGTTTTTGCTGTTTCTTTCCTCTGTATGTTCCGCGCAGACAGCCGTAAAAAAACAGGCTGACGATACAAATAATATCCGCGAAGAGGTCCTTTCTAACGGTCTGAAGGTCTTTGCTATCAAAGATGAAAGCGCCCCTCTTGCCGTTTTTCAGATATGGTACGATGCAGGCTCTATTAATGAACAGGTTGGCAAGACAGGCGTGAGTCACCTGCTCGAGCATATGATGTTCAAGGGAACTCCCAAATACGGACCCGGGACATTCTCGAAAATAATAAAGAGAGCAGGCGGTATTGATAACGCAGGCACAAGTAAAGACTTTGTATATTATTACCAAAAACTTGCGCCTGACAGGCTTGATCTGTCCATAGAGCTTGAAGCGGACAGGATGCAGAATCTAATAATGCAGCCCGAAGAAGTTATTTCCGAAAGAAACGTTGTTATGGAAGAACGGCGGCTGCGCTATGAAGATGACCCTCAACGCCTTGTTTATGAAGAGGTGTTATCCGCAGCTTTTAAAAACCATCCCTACAAATGGCCGGTTATAGGATGGATGGAGGACCTTGAAACAATTACAAGGGATGATCTCTGGAAATATTACAAATCGAAATATGTCCCAAATAATGCCTTTATTGTTGTTGCGGGCAATATTGACGTTGATTCCATTATGGGAAAGATAAGAAAAGAGTTTGGCAGTATCCCGAGGGGACCTGAGATCAAAAAACTAAACGTGAGGGAACCTGTGCAGAGAGGAGAAAGAAGAATATACGTAAAAAAGGAAGCCGAACTGCCATATGTGCTGAGTGCGTATAAAACCCCTAATATCCTTGATGAGGACAGTTCCGCTCTTGATGTGCTGGCCTCTGTGCTTTCAAATGGAAAGAGTGCGAGGATATATAAAAGTCTGATAGACGGGCAGCGTATAGCGCTTTCCGCGGGAGCAGGATACGGTAATTTTTATAAATACTCACACCTTTTTTATTTATACGGCACGGCGCTGCCGGGGAAAAAATTAGAAGACGTTGAAAATGCGCTCTATGAAGAAGTGAAAAAAATAAAGGAGCAGCCTCCGACTGAAAGAGAAGTGCAGAAGGCAAAGAACCAGATTGAAGCGGATTTCATTATGAACCAGGATTCCATATTCTATCAGGCAATGATACTGGCAGAGTTTGAGTTGATCAAAGACCGCAGCCTTAAGGATAAATACCTTGACGGCATCAGAAAGGTCACTCCCGGGGATGTACAGGCTGTTGCCCGCAAATATCTGATAGAAGACAAGAGGACCGTGGGGATACTTGTGCCGATTAAGAAAGTGAAAAGTGAGAACTAAAACATGATTCATGATTCAGGATTCAGGATTCAGGATATAAACTGCAAAAAAAAGGAACCATTTATTCGCTTTTATGTATCGTGTATCGTGTATCTGGTATCCTTTGTTCTTGCCTTGTTTGCCGTGACCCCGGCTCACGCTCTTGATGTTAAAAGAGCGGTTCTTCCCAACGGTCTTACCCTGCTGGTTGTTGAAAGGCATAATCTGCCGGTGGTAAAGGTCAGTATCGGAATAAACGCGGGGAATCTGCATGAACCTGCTGACAAGGCAGGGCTCGCGAATCTTACGGCAAGTCTGCTTTCCGATGGTACAAAAAGCAGGACAGCTCAGCAGATCAGTGAAGAAATTGAATTTGTCGGAGGATCCGTGGGTGCGTCGGGCGGTGATGACTATGTCAGCGCCAGCCTGTCTGTTTTAAAGAAGGATGTTGACCTTGGGTTCGAACTTCTTTCAGATATAGTTCTAAACCCGGTATTTCCGGAAGATGAGATCAACAAAAAAATAGAACGTATCAAAGCAAGCCTGAAAGCGCGGGAAGAAGACCCCGGTTTTGTCGCCGCTAAAAACTTTAAAGCGGCTGTTTTCGGTGATCATCCCTATGGAAGACTGGTATCAGGCACTTCTGAAACACTTGACAGAATAACAAGGGAAGATCTTAAAGATTTCCACGAAATGTACTATCTTCCCAACAATTCAGTCATGGCTGTAGTCGGCGATATAACATCTCAGGAAGCAGAGCAGCTGATCGAAAAGTATTTTAAGGACTGGGAAAAAAGAGACAAGAAAATTCTTTCACTTCCGAAATTGAGTCCTGTTAAAGAGAAGAAAACTGTAACTGTAGACAAGGATCTGACCCAGGCGACAATAAGACTTGGGCATATCGGCATAAGCAGGGGACACCCCGACTATTACGCGGTATCAGTAATGAACTATATCCTGGGAGGCGGAGGGTTTGGATCACGGCTTATGCGCAATATCAGGGAAGAAAAAGGTCTTGCCTATGATGTGCACAGTTTTTTCAGCGCTAAGAAATACGGTGGTTCTTTTCAGGTCGGGCTTCAGACAAAGAATGAGTCGGCAAATATCGCTATAGATGAAGTTTTAAAA
The DNA here is from genome assembly GCA_964574765.1 of uncultured Nitrospirales bacterium. Taxonomy (GTDB): domain Bacteria; phylum Nitrospirota; class Thermodesulfovibrionia; order UBA6902; family BMS3Bbin08; genus CAZNPC01. Next base: position 26,697 of record CAZNPC010000019.1, read on the forward strand.
GAGATGAAGAATATGATGAAAGAACCGGTGTCTGATACAGATCTCTCTGACGCCAAGTTGTTTCTTACAGGCAGTTTTCCAATGAGGATCGAGACAAGCTCGCGTATAGCCGGTTTCCTTGTTGCTGTCGAATATTTCGGCCTTGGCAGTGAATATATTGATAATTATCCTGGCTATATAAACAGCGTGTCAAAAGAAGATGTGCTGAAGGCCGCGCAGAAGTATCTTGACCCGGAGCATTTTGTCCTCGTTGTTGTCGCTGATCAGGAAAAGGCTGTGCTGAAAAAGGAATATAAATAATGCAGGCGGAAGAAATACTACTTAGAGACGCGTTCCTTCTAGGCATAGAGCTGAAGATCTTCTGGCTCGTTGCGCTCCTTTACACCATATGTTTTCTCCTCGGCCTGGCCTATCTTATAACATCCAGGCTCAGTATTGGCCGTGCATTAACATCCGGGCTTTGGATAACGGCTGTTTTCCACACCGGTTTAATATTGTTCAGGACGTTTGAGGGCATGAGGCCTCCATTTCAGACTCTTTATGAGACCTTGTCCTGGTTTGCGTGGTCAGTAAATGTCACTTATTTATATGTTCAAAGCAGGTGGAATGAAATTCATTTGCCGGGCTTTTTTATCGCTGGAATTGCAGGCGCAGCCTGTGTTTTCAGCCTGCTTACGCGAAGTCCTGTTTTAGCGCCCATTCCCCCCGCGCTTCAAAGTCCCTGGTATGAGGTACACGTTATAGTCGCTTTCCTGGCATACGCAGTGTTTGTTGTCAGTTTTGCGGTTGAACTTTGTTATTTGAAATTCAGAACTCCTGTGGGTGAAACTTCGGGCGTCTTTGGTTTTTTTGATGAGGAATTTCACAGGTGGACACACAGGCTTGTGCTTCTGGGTTTCCCCCTTCTGACATTCGCGATATTTTCAGGAGCTGCATGGGCTAATGACGCGTGGGGCAGATACTGGTCATGGGACCCTAAAGAAACATGGTCTCTTATCACATGGACTGTCTATGCACTGTACCTTCATGCTAAGACGATTGGAAAGTGGAAATATTTTCCGGCATCCATGTTAAATCTTTTGGGTTTTATATGTATGATAATGACTTTTATGGGAGTTAACTGGTTGACCAAACTATTGAATATCCCCAGTATTCATACATATGCTGTATAGACTTTTCTCATCTCTGAAAACATCGGTTATTATTTTGGCACTTATGTGCCTGTTATTTCTGATTGGTACGATCTTTCCGCAGGGCAGTGATATTGAACAATACATTGAGGCCGGCGGCAAATATGTGGCAGTTGTTCGCGCACTGGACTTCCTTGATATCTTTATGTCACCGGCATTCATCTTTATTACAGGCATACTTGTTGTAAACTTGGCAGTGTGCCTTTATGACAGGTTGAGGCTTTTCCTCAGGATAAAGAGGAAGCCGATAGATTTCGAAAACCTGAAGACTCATCCTAATGTTGCTGTATTTGAGGATTCGGGGATAACAGACAGGCTTGCGCGCACTGGTTTTAGATTAAAGGCAAAGGCGCCGGACGGCTGGCACACCGGAGTGAAGATCTATGAGAAAGGGCTTCAATACTGGTGGCTTTCATGGTTCTACCATGTAGGAATAATACTCGCGATAGCAGGTTTTTTCCTTACTGCCCTGTTCGCGGTTGAGGAGGCTGTTATCCTGTACCATGATAAACCGGAGACCATATCTCTTTACAGCAGGGATACGAGATGGAATGAATTTCTTACGGGCCTGAATATTGATATGCCTGAGGAAAGCAGGGATGAAGAGTATGTCCTGACGCTGAAGGAATTCAGGACAGAATATTATCAGGGGCTCAAAATTGATTACCCTAAAGATAAAATAGAAAGACTGCTTCTGGGGATCGGTGTTAATAAGATCGAGCCTTCAAAAAAAGGATTTTCCTATATGCCTAAAATGTGGCTGACCAGGTTGGAAGTGAAAAAGCCGGACGGTGAGGTATTGGACGCTGAATTATGGGTAAACAAGCCGTTTAGAACAGGAGCGCTGACCCTTTATCAAATGGGTTATGAGCAGAAAGTGGAACTGAAAGTCTTTCGTTCTGACGGAGCTGAAGGTGAAGTCATTGATGTCGAGGCCAGGGTGCCTTTTAAAGTCACTAATGTTGAAGGGAAGTTTGTGCTCGGTTCGCTTAAACTGGGCAAACTGTTCAGGAGGAACAGTGGAATAGAAACAATAACCCCTGTTACAACACTGTACTATATCCCGGATGAAAACCCGTCAGAAAGAGAGGTAATAGGTGATCTTGAGATAGGGACTGATCTTAAAGCTAAAGGTGTGACGTTTGAATTTACGGATTATAAAGAGGCTTCTTACCTGAGTTACAGAAAAGACCCGGGTGTTTGGCTTGTGGGGCTGGCGTGTCTTTTTGTTTTTCTCGGCCTTTTTGTGAGGAGCCTTGGGGCATGGTACAGAGTTCAATGCGCAGTGGAAAGCAATACAGCGTATGTATTGATCAGCACAAGAGGCATTCTTGCTGACAAGAGAAGAATAATAAAAAAACTTAAGAAACAGTGA
>CAZNPC010000020.1:0-27607 GCA_964574765.1 uncultured Nitrospirales bacterium
GCGATATTAGTTGCATCTTTCAGCGATAAAGAAATGAAGCGAATAAGTGATCTGGAAATAGAAGACCACAAGATTTATTCGCTGTAATCTTAGAGTTTGGAGTTATGAGTTAAGAGTTATGTATTGGAAAGATTTGAAAGTCTGGAAGAAGGCACATGAATTGGTAATGAGGGTTTACAAAATAATCTCCGTATTTCCTGAATCAGAAAAGCATGCCTTATCAAATCAATTAAAACGTGCAGCTTATTCTGTGCCAGCAAATATCGTTGAAAGCCATTCACGGAAATCGTCAAAAGAATTCATACAGTTTCTTTATCATGCTCGCGGCTCACTTGAAGAACTACGATATTTTCTCTTACTATCAAAAGATTTGAATTACGTGTCACCAGAAATATATGGAGAGTTGGAATTAGAGTCTTTGACAATAAATAAAATGCTGAACAGTCTCATTAGTTCAGTCAAAAGTAAACTTAACTCTTAACTTTTAACTCTTAACTCTAGTTCCCTGGCAGGTTGCAGTATGTAACCGACAGGGCAGAGCAGTGGTTAATCTATGAGCTCATCTAACACTGTCTGGCATAATCCAAATATCAGTAGGAATAAGAGATACAAGCAACAAGGTCATAAGAGCTGTGCAGTATGGTTTACCGGTTTGTCGGGTTCGGGAAAATCAACCATTGCACATTCAGTGGAAGAAGAGCTTTTTACCCAAGGTATCCGGACGTATGTTCTGGATGGTGACAACATAAGACACGGACTGAACAGAGACCTTTCATTTACACCTGAAGACAGAAAGGAAAATATTCGCAGGATTGGGGAAATGACAAAGTTGTTTGTGGACTCCGGCATTATTATTCTAACAGCTTTCATTTCTCCATATCAAAAGGACCGTGAAACCGTCAGACACCTGTTTAAAAAAGGCGAATTTATAGAAATATATGTAAAGTGTCCCCTTGATCTCTGTGAAAAGCGTGATCCAAAAGGATGGTACATGAAAGCAAAGGAAGGCAAAATTTCAAATTATACAGGCATATCAGCGCCGTATGAAGTTCCTATTGAACCGGAACTTGTATTAGATACAGAAAAAAAGAATATAGGGGATTGCGTACATGAGGTAATCAATTACCTGAAAGAATCAAAGATAATTTGATGGCTTTTTAGGACATTAAGTTATATAAGTTTCTTCAAACCATACAATGTGACTAACAGGGCGGAGCAGTGATTATTTATTACAATTTTTTAAATATGAATTTGTAAAACCAGCAACGAATTATTATATAATCATAATACTCGACGCTATACCTTTAATGAGGAGGATTTATGAAGACAATTAACTTCGGCAGAAGCAAGATCTCAACTGAAGGGCCTTGTTATGTTATCTCTGAGATTGGACACAATCATCAGGGGAATCTCGAAACTGCCCTGAAGATGATTAAAGTTGCTGCATTATATGGAGTGCAGGCTGTCAAATTTCAGAAGCGGGACAACAAAACACTTTATACACAGGCAATGTACAACAGACTGTACGATAATGAAAACAGCTACGGAAACACGTATGGTGAGCACAGGGAATTTCTGGAGTTCGGCCGAGATGAATATAAAGAACTGATAAAATGCGCTGAAGAAAATGAAGTCGAATTCATGTCAACCGCCTTTGATTTCAAGAGCGCAGACTTTCTCGAAGATCTTGGAATCACCAGTTATAAAATAGCCTCTGCGGACGTGACAAATACCCCTTTGATTGAATACATTGCAAAGTTCGGCAAACCCATGTTTGTTTCGACCGGCGCTGCCACTATGGAAGAAATAAGACTGGCGTATAACGCAGTGCTGAAACATAATGACAAGCTCTGTCTCATGCATTGCATTGCCGGATATCCTGCAGAATATCATAATTTAAATTTACGGGTCATATCTACTTTAATAAAAGAATTTCCCGAGGCAATTATCGGATACTCGGGCCATGACAACGGGATACTCGCCCCGGTAATCGCGTATATGCTCGGTGCCACTGTGTTAGAAAAACACTTTACCCTGAACCGCTCATGGAAGGGGACAGACCACAAATTTTCGCTTGAACCTGAAGGAATACGGAAACAGATACGTGATCTGCGGCGTATTGACGTTTCACTCGGCGACACAGAAAGGCATGTATACGACTTTGAAATTGAGGCCAAGAAAAAAATGGGGAAAGGGATTTATGCATCCAGACCCCTGTCAGCCGGTACGATAATTACATGGGAAGATATTGATTTGAAAACACCTACGAATGGAACACCTCCGTACATGATCGACAAAATAATAGGTAAAAAGCTTAAAACAGATTTAGAGTATGAAGCTGCCATTTCACTAAGCAGCGTGGAATAGTCGCAATTATGTCCAGCCACCGCATAAAAGCCGGTCAAACGCAACGCAGAAAGGTGATAGACAAAGCAAGACAAATCCAGTTGATTGTATTTGATTTTGACGGAGTGTTTACTGACAATAGGGTCTTGGTGCTGCAGGATGGAACAGAAGGGGTATTCTGCTGCAGGTCAGACGGCTTCGGTCTGGATGCCATAAGACTACTGGATATACAATTACTAGTCCTTTCAACTGAGAAAAATTTCGTAGTAAGCGCAAGGTGTAAAAAATTAAATTTACCCTGCATTCAGGGATGCGACAATAAACCTGAAGCACTTAAACTCGAGACCCAGAAGCTCGGGGTCCCTTTAAGCCGGGTTGCCTATATGGGAAATGACATAAATGATCTGGAAAGCATGAAGATGGTCGGCCTTCCCGTTTGTGTTTCCGATGCCTATCCCGATATAATTGCTGCTTCTTCCTACGTTACAAACGCAAAGGGCGGATACGGTGCAGTAAGGGAGTTCTGTGACTTTATCGCAGACATAAAGAACGGCAATATTTAAAACAATATATTATTCATGGAAAAATCAGACAGCATCATGCAGGGCCTTTTCAGCCTGAAAGGGAAAGTGGCGATTGTGACCGGAGGAGCCGGCCAACTCGGAACAGAATATGTCCGTGCACTGCTCGTAGCTGGGGCATCTGTAGCCGCATTCGATCTGAATATGGACAATCCCAGTGGCTGTCTCGGAGAAATCAATTCAGAAAAACTCATCAGAGTTGAATCAGACATAACAGACAGGGAGTCTGTTGTGAAAGGCCTGGAAAAAGTCCTGTCCCTTCTCGGGCCTCCCAGTATTTTGATAAATAATGCGTCTATTGATGCGCCTCCCAATGCAGAAGAACAGGAAACCGGACCGTTTGAAACTTATCCCGAGTCCTCATGGGACATCATGATTGACATTAATCTCAAGAGCGTGTTCCTCTGCTGTCAGGTAATCGGCGGGTACATGGCAGAGAGCCATGGCGGTTCAGTAATAAACATATCTTCAATATACGGCATATTGTCCCCTGACCAGAGGATATATGAATACAAGGACAAACCCTTCTTTAAACCGGTCTCTTACTCTGTCAGCAAATCCGGGGTGCTTAATCTTACGAGATACCTTGCAACCTACTGGGCTAAAAAGGGAGTTAGGGTGAATACGCTGACACTTGGCGGGGTATTTAACCATCAGGATAAAACGTTTCTGGCGAATTATAATAATAAAGTCCCTCTCGGCCGCATGGCAAAACATGACGAATACAACGGGGCAATACTCTTCTTATCATCCGAAGCATCGTCATACATGACCGGATCCAATCTAATAGTGGACGGAGGATTTTCAGCGTGGTGATCTTATGAAGCATTGCAAGAGGTAGCTATGGATAAATACAACAACTTAATTAATGGAAAACCGGTCCCACCTGTCAGCGGCAAATATTTCGACAATATCAATCCAGCTGACAGGAATGATGTTGCCGGTATGTTCCCCAAATCAGGCGAAGCAGATATTAATCTTGCGGTTAAATCCGCAAAAGACGCATTTCAGATATGGAGTGAAATGCCACCTCCGCAAAGAGGAGAGCTGATATTTAAAGTTGGTGATCTGCTGCTTGTAAATCAGGAAAGACTTGCAAAGGTCATTGTAAGGGAAATGGGCAAAACAATGCCTGAATCAATGGGCGATATAAAATCGAGTGCTGATGCAGCCTATTTTATGGCCGGAGAAGGAAGACGTATGTACGGCCAGACAACGTATTCAGCCCTCGAAAAAAGATGGGCATTGACCAAAAGGGTGCCTGTCGGCGTATGCGGGCTGATTACCGCATGGAACGCGCCAATGGCAATCATTACATGGAAACTCTTTCCTGCATTGATTTGCGGCAATACAGTGGTACTGAAACCTTCCGAAGACACGCCTCTGACCGCGCACCTGTTTGGCGAACTGGTCAAAGAAGCCGGAATCCCCGACGGGGTGGTAAACATTGTTTACGGTACAGGTGTGGAAACAGGAAAGGCCATTGTGAAAAACAGTGACATATCTATGGTTTCATTTACCGGATCGACAAATGTCGGAAAGATGATAGCCTCAGAATGCGGCCGGCAGTTGAAAGGATGCTCGCTTGAATTAGGCGGAAAGAACGGCTTGATAGTGATGAATGACGCTAACCTTGACGCTGCCTCAAAAGCTGTTGCTTCAGGGGCATTTTCGACCGCAGGGCAGAGATGCGCTTCAACAAGCCGGGTATTTGTTCATGAAGATGTGTACGATGCTTATCTGGAAAAACTGCTTGCCGAGACAAAGAAGATGAAAATCGGACAGGGTGCCAATCCGGACACCAATGTCTGCCCGATAATCAATAAAAGACAGTACGACAGCATCCTGTCATATATAGAAGGAGCGAAAAAAAACGGCGCCACATTGCTGTACGGCGGCAATGCATTGACCGGAGGCGAATTCTCAGGAGGCAATTTTATTGGACCAACTATATTTTCTGATGTAGATTTAAAATCAAAACTGGCACAGGAGGAGATATTCGGCCCTGTACTGGCTGTTTTTAAGATCACGGATCTTCAGGACGCAATTGAACAAATAAATGCAGTTGAATACGGATTAACGGCATCAATTTTCACAGCTAATGTGGACATTGCCATGCATGCACTTGATAAACTCGAGGCAGGCTGCTGTTATATAAATGCACCGACATTCGGTTCGGAGCCGCATATGCCGTTTGGCGGCGTTAAAAAATCCGGAATCGGCACACGCGAGCCCGGCACTCAGGCACTTGACGTATTCTCCGAATGGAAAACAATCTATATTGATTACAGCGGAGTTTCCCAGAACTCCCAGTTCAAGACCAAATAACGATATAAAGAGCTGTGTTAAGACGTACCATTGAATAAAGAATAGGAAGAGACCATAATGCTAAAAATATCATTCGTTCCCTTTAGTGAGTTCACGCGTGTCAAAAATTCAGATGTTGAGAAATTTGAAAAATTGCGGATCATTAGTGAGATGTGCCGCATCAATGCACTGTCGGCAGTAAAAAAGGCCGGCTCCGGACACCTCGGTTCAAGTTTAAGTTCAATGGATATCAATGTCATGCTCTATATGAGCGAAATGAACATTCATGAAGTCGGCATAGACAGCGGGGATAGAGATATATATTTCTCATCAAAGGGACACGATTGTCCGGGGCAGTACTCGGTGCTCTTTGCCGCGGGCATTCTGAGTTTTGAAAAGCTGCTGATGTTGAGAAGGCTCGGGGGGCTTGACGGGCACCCTGATGTCAAAATCCCCGGGATAGAGGCAAATACCGGCTCGCTCGGGATGGGTATTTCAAAGGCAAAAGGGATGGCTTTCGGAAAAAACCTCAATGGCAATGGCGGACGGGTCTTTGTAATGACCGGCGACGGAGAGCTGCAGGAAGGGCAGATATGGGAATCGCTCCAGACAGCGGCATATCAAAATATAACTAATATAAATGTACTGGTTGATTTCAATAAAATCCAGACGGACAAATATGTAGATAATATTATAGACCTCTGCGCGCTTGAGAAGAAATTCGAAATATTCGGGTGGCACGTTCAGAGATGCGACGGGCATGATCTTATGGCCCTTGATAAAGCTTTCAAGGATTTAAAGGGCATAACAGATAAGCCCAAGGTCCTTATCGCAGACACTGTTAAGGGACAGGGTATTTCTTTTATGGAAGGCCCCGCTTCTCTCGAAAAAGGAGACGGCATTTACGAATGGCATTCGGGTGCGCCGGATGATGATTCCTATGAAGCAGGATTCAACGAGCTTCTGGAAAAAACCAATGGTCTCCTGAAACAGGCTGGATTGGAGTCCTTATCAGTAGAGACAGTGGTAACAAGGGAGAAAAACAGGGTAAGGCTTAAAGACACTGCGGAGAAAGTCGTAAATGCATACGGTGAAGCCCTCGTGGAGCTGGGCAGGAAAAGAGATGATATCGTTGTGCTCGATGCCGATTTATCGGCTGACTGCGGTCTGCGCCCGTTCGAAACTGCTTTCCCCGACAGATTTCTGGAAAACGGGATTGCGGAGCAGGACATGGTCTCTGCCGCAGGCGGACTGGCATTGCAGGGCCTGCTTCCCATAGCTAATTCATTCGGTGTTTTTCTTGCATCCCGGGCAAACGAGCAGATCTATAACAATGCAACGGAAAACACGAAAATAATATACGTCTGCCATTATTCCGGCCTCATACCTGCGGGGCCCGGCAAATCACATCAGAGTCTCCGTGACATATCCCTTTTCGGCGCACTGCCGAACTGTGTAATAATCGAACCCTGTAACGGCATGGAGACAAAGGCTGCCCTTGAGTGGTGCGCTGGAGAAACAGACGACACATGCATGATTAGGCTGGCTATTTCGCCATCGCCAAGAACAATCACTTTTCCCGGGCAATATAATTTTACTTTTGGAAAGGGCACAGTCTTAAGGGACGGAAAAGATGCCGTAATATTCGCATACGGCCCTGTGATGCTCAACGAAGCACTGGTCGCGTCAGAGTTACTTGAAAAAGAAAAGGTTTCCCTTAAAGTCATAGACATGCCATGGCTTAACAGAGTTGATAGTTCGTGGCTTGAGGGTGCCACTGGAGATTGTGAAGATATATATGTACTGGACAATCACTCTACTTATGGCGGGCTCGGCGATTGCCTTTTGAATGCCGCAATGTCTTCACAAAAACTAAAGTCTAAACGATTTAAAAAAATGGGAATAGGCGAATATCCTGCATGCGGGACTCCGGCTGAAGTATTAAGTTATCACAAGTTAAATGGTGAAAGCCTCGCAGCGGAAATCGCAGGGCAATGAACTCCACATTAATCCAAAAGCATGTGCAGCAGCCGGCTTTCCTGAATTGACGTAATTTCTTAAATGAAAAAACCTGATTTAATCACTGCAGATAATCCTCTGGAGGTCATACTGAAACAGAGGGTCTCTTCCATATATCCCGTAAAGCATCCTCTTGCGCTTATTTCACAAATCCAGAGAAGCGGAGGCACCCTCTTAGTCCAGTTGTTTGACGGTCACCCGCAATTACATGTGCATCATTCTGAGTTGCACATAGGCCACCCAAACAAGTATTACTGGCCGGATTTGGACCTGAACGAAAGCCCTGAAGACTGGTTTGAGCTGCTTGCGGAGCATATTGTATTACGTCACACGCAAAATGGCTACAACAAGGCATCGAACCCTCAATATAAAAATGATACTCTTCCATTCGTTTTTTTATATGATTTACAGAAAGCTGTTTTTCTGAAATCCGTTGAGGAGAATGATATTGCAACTCAACGCGATATTTTAGACTGTTATATTACATCATATTTCAACGCGTGGCTTGATTATCAAGGCTCATATCGTCCCCCTGGCGGCATTAAGTTCTGGACTGCTTTTGTCGCGCGTCTGTCGATGAACCCGGATAACTGTGAACTGTTTTTTCGTGATTATCCCGATGGCAGACTCATTTCAATTATAAGAGAACCTGTTTCATGGTATGCCTCTGCCAGGAATCATGTGCACGATGTATATAACGATGTGAGATACAAAGACATTAACGAGGGAATAAAACTATGGAAGGAATCAACGTTATCCATCATCAGAAATAAACAAAAATATGGGGATAAAGTTCATATTATTGATTTTGCCGGATTGATAGAAAATACAGAAGAAACAATAATGAAAGTGACGGAATTCCTGGGAATAAAATGGTATGATAAATTGCTTTTTCCAACTTTTAACTCTATGCCAATTAGAGCTAATACATCTTTTGAGGTTAATTCCTATGGAATTATTAAAGAGCCATTAAAACGTTTTAAAGATGTAAATACAAATGAAAGAGAATATATTGAAACAGAAACCGTACAACTTTATAAAGAGGTAAAAAAGATCATATCTTCTAAATAGTCTTTTAATATTATTTATCTCATCTAAAAAAACATCTTTATAGGTTAATAAATTATGAAATTTTAAACCTTATTAAGATCAAACATATTGCATGCAGTCTCTGAGGTAAAATATGGCAAACAATATTCATGAAAAAGAAATAGTTATTCAGCCGCCATCCGGTCTTATGCATATAGATCTGCGAGAACTATATGAATTCAGGCATATGATCCGGAGCATGATATGGAAAAACATCCGTGTCCAGTTCAGTGATCTGTATCTGAAATTTTTCTGGGCCTTTGCACGTCCCCTCGCAATGCTGGCCGTTTTTATATTTATAAAAAATTATTCAGGAGCGGACATGTATGTAGTCAATATCACTTATTCGCTTTATTTATACAGTGGACTGATTTTATGGTTTTATTTTGTTGAATCTACCAATGGAACAGCAAAGAGCGTTGAAAGAGATGCTGCTCTCATGAAAAAGATTTATTTCCCGCGAATGATAAGTCCTATTGTGCCATTATTTTCAAGCCTCTATTCCTTTGGGATTACACTATTCCCTTTGATAGTTATGATGGTCTGGCAGGATACTTATCCCGGTTGGAGACTGCTTCTTATACCACTGGTAATGTTGCAATGTATGGTCTTAATTATGGGGACAGGCACAATGTTTGCGTCTTTATCTCTTTTCAGCAAAGATGCCGAGAGATTTTTAAAAATCGCCCTTTATCTCGGAATATTTGTATCGCCTGTCATTTATTCACCAGACAAGATTACCTCAAAAAGTCAGATTGCTTATTTTCTCAACCCGATGGCGGGCACTCTGCTGGCTTTCAGGTCATGCCTGTTCAATGACTTCCCATTCCCATTATGGCAGTGGCTGTACTCTCTTGTCTTTTCTTTATTGTTTTTAATTGCAGGGCTCAGGATGTATCGTCGTGCAGATATGCATTTTGCAGATAAATTATGAAACGTGATATAGCAATAGACGTTCAGGGTCTTTCCAAGAAGTATTTCATAGGGACAATCAAGAAGTATAAAAAGAAACAAATCGGTCTCCGTGATAACCTCCTATTACCTTTCAGAATGCTGCGAAACATAGGTGAGACCTCTTTTTTCAATAAGAATGATGATTTTATCTGGGCGTTGAAGGATATAAATTTCAATATTCATCACGGTGAAAAAGTAGGCATTATCGGGAAGAACGGGGCAGGGAAATCAACTCTTCTGAAAATCCTGTCCAGACTTGTATACCCGACTGAAGGTAAGGCAACAATCCGCGGGAGAGTAACTTCTCTGCTTGAGGTTGGAACAGGGTTTAATAATAATTTCACAGGCCGGGAGAATGTATATATGAATGCAACGCTTTATGGACTTGAGCGAGCGGAGATAGATAGTATATTTGACGATATTGTAGAATTTTCAGGCGTTGGAAAATTCCTGGATACCAAGATTAAATATTACTCAAGCGGAATGCGTATGCGCCTGGCTTTTTCCGTTGCAGCGCATCTCGACCCGGACATCCTGCTGCTTGATGAAGTACTCGCTGTCGGCGATATTGCTTTCCAGCAAAAGTGCCTGGATCGTGTGGAAGGGCTTGCTTCAGGAGGAAGGACAATCGTCTTCGTATCTCACAGTATGGGGGCCATTATGAAATTCTGTGACCGGGTAATATGGATTGATGAAGGCAGGATACGTTATGACGGAGAAGCAGCAGAAGCGGTTAAGCTTTATGAAAACGGGCAGTCATCGCATCAGGAAGTCGGTCTCGAAATGCGCAATGACCGGACCGGCACAGGACTTGTCAAATATACCAAAGTCAGTATATTAGATGAGAATATGAATCCCTGTGAGACTGTCCGGACAGGACAACGCATCAATATTGCGCTTGATTACAAGGCCGAAGAGCATTTTCCTGAACCACCCCGGGACGTTAAGGGATGTATAATAATAGAAGACAGTAAACAGAATAGATTATTTGGACTGCCGAGTGAAATACTTACGGTCGATCTTACAAACATAGGCCCATCAGGACGGTTTATCTGCAGAGTCGACCGCCTGCCTCTTGTCCCGGGCATTTACGATATTACAATATCTCTTTTAATTGACAGACAGCTTGTAGACAAAGTCACCCATGCCCATAAACTCATAATAGTCGAAGATGATTATTACGGAACAGGCCTGTTACCAAAACCTACTATGGGCAGCGTATGTGTCGACTTTAACTGGTCACATGAGAGCCGCAACTAGTTTTGAAAAATTCAGAATGCTTTTTTTAATAAATCCTACACAAAACAGTAATGAAAGAGGTTATTTTGGCGATAGGTGATTCTCTCTCGAATCTACTTGGTGATGCTGGTTTTAAGCTAATAGATATTGGTGCCAGAGGTGGAAGCATGGAAGAACTTGTCTTACTTGCTCCTTTTTCTCACTACTATGCGTGTGAACCTGATCCTGAAGAAGCACAAAAATTATCAATTAAACTAAAAAAAGAAAACAGCTGGCAAAATCTTACAGTAATTCCTGAAGCAATATCATCGAGCGAAGGAAAGTCAATACTTTATGTCACTAAGCAGCCAGGAAACAGCTCTCTTCTTAAGCCAAACCATGATGTTTTCAACAGATATTTTATTGATCCCGAATTTCATGTTGAGTCTACAGTTAACATTCCTACTATTTCTCTGAATCATGCTTCTGAGCGCTATGACTTTCAGGACGCCTGTTTTCTTAAGATAGACACTCAGGGTACTGAATTAGATATATTGAAGTCAGGCAGGCAATTTGTTAAAGAAAATATTCTGGCTGTTTATGTAGAGGTAGAATTTCAGCCTTTTTACATAGAACAGCCATTGTTTTCTGATGTCGACTTATACCTGAAGAGTCTCGGTTTTTCATTATTTGATTTAAATCGTGTTCTTATGCGAAGAGCTTCACATCAAAGTAATCTTTACTCCCGGCGGCAAGTACTTTGGGGACATGCTCTTTATTTTAAAGAACCTGAAAGTATTCTCAATGGTAATGATGATAATAAAACACTTTTAAATGCCATGAGACTTCTTGGTTTGGCATTAGCTTTTGAGTATTTCGACATTGCTTTAGAATTAGTTACCTCTGCGCGTTCATCAATACTTATCTCAAATGCTTATGGTTCACAGGTAGAGAAGGATGTGGAGGAGTTTATCCAATGCAGGACAGACGATCTTTTAGATAAGGACATCTTTGATGAATCGACACCCAACTGTACAACTTCAATGTATAAAGATAAGAAAAACATTTTCAGGCATCAGCATTACCAGACTTTGAGGAGATATGAGCAGCTTAGCGAGAAGAATAAGGAACTTATTATGAAGCATAAGGAACTTAAAAAGGCGCATAAGGAGCTTAATAAGAAGCATAACGAACTTAAAAAGTCAAAAAGTATAATAGGAAACTTCCTTGGTAGAGCTCCTTTTAAATAGGATATAAGTTTCTATCCAAAACATATCAATATTATTACATCTTCTCATGACCTCAACAAATAGTTTAGAAGATCATCCTGAATTTGTTTTTATTGGCGGCGCCGGACGCTCTGGAACAAGCCTGATGTACTGGCTATTCGACTGGCATCCTGAAATTATGGTTTTTTTGGGGGAGACGCCTGTCTTTCAGAAATACTGGATAAACCCTGAGGAGAAAAGAGAGGAATACTTCAGAGATACTTTTTTGACCCCGGAAGAAGGAAAGCAGGCAAGGTTTGTTGACCCTGACGCCATGGCAAAATTCAACCAGAAAATGCTTAAAGAATTTAAGGGGTTTAATAATCCCGAAGCGCTGGATATAAACACGGAGTTTTTTCACAATACTTATTTAGAATTATTGAATCGTGATAATATGCCGTTGCTGAGACGGATATTTGAAGGATTAGGCAAAGGGCTGATCACTGGATATTCGGAATTATCGAAGAAATATGGGATGGACGGCACAAAATATTATCTATTTAAACACCCGTACTATACTGAGCTTCATGCACAAAAAATTGCATCACTGCTCCCGAAGTCTAAATTTATTCATATAGTCCGTTCTCCGGCAGATCGTTACATTTCAGCCAAACAGCTTCGTATCCGCCAGGGAAGCTCACTGATTAATGGGGTAGATTTCTGCTTTGCTCATACTGAAACCTGGATTTCATCGCGTGTTCTCGCAGAAAAGAACCTTGAAGCATTAGGTAATGATATGTATAAAATTGTACACTACGAAAAACTGGTTACGAATACTGAAGAGGAAATGCGGAAACTGGCAGAGTGGCTCGGTGTAAAATTTACCGACTCACTGTTGCATCCAACAGTGCTTGGATCTCAAGCCGGCAGCAATTCAAGCTTTAACAAAAAAGGCAGCAGGAAAAACATCCATGCGTCAAATAGAAAAAAAGAATTCAAGCAGTTGACAAGCTTGTCTGAAAGACTTCAATTTTATTATTTACTGGGGTTTGTCCGGGACTATATTGATGAATATGACATCCCTTATGTCAGTAAATGGATTATAAAATATTCACGCTGGATACCATTTAAGTTTGAAGAAAGAAAAGATTATCTCAGTAGAATAAAGGAAAGAGTTTCAGATCCTTCCAATATGTCAAACAAAAAACTTCGTAACATGTTATTTAATCGCCTCCCCGCACGGGCAGAGAAAAAAATTATTGAATTGTCATAAAAAGTAATAATGAAAAAAATTTTAAATTCAATTCTCAGGCTCAATCCCAGGAAAAACAATAAAGATAAGACAGGTTTTTGGGACAAATTGATTGAAGAGGAATCTTCCTTATGGAACAGGGCGGTAAAAAAAGTAAAAAGAGGGAGCCGCATACTGATAGCAACCAGTACAGGCTGTTACGAACATGGCGTTTTAATGGAAAGCGCCCTGGCAGCAGCCCTGACGCTGCGGGGAGTAAAAGTAGACATACTGCTTTGCGACATACTGCCCTGCTGTCAGTGGACAAAGATAGCCAATGCTTCCCCCGAAGAGCTTCTAGGCCAGGACCGGACGCCAAGATGCAAAAAGTGTTATGCAACCGGAAAAAATCATTTTGAACCGATCGCCCCTATACACTGGATGAGTCAATTTGTATCAGACGATGACATCCGGAAAGCTGAAAGAATTTCAATTGAAATATCGTTTGAAAATATCAGCAATTACACATATGAAGATCTGGCGGTCGGTGAGCATGCAATGGCCGGCGCCCTTCGTTATTACGCCAGGGGCGATTTAAACGGTGAGCCCTTCGGTGAAAAAATACTGCGGCGTTATCTAAAGGCATCTTTGTTGACAGCCTTCGCCATTCAGGAACTGCTTAACCGGAATTCATATGAAACAGCTGTTTTCCATCATGGGATTTACGTCCCGCAGGGAATAGTAGGGGAAGTCTGCCGGAAAAACAATGTACACGTTGTGACCTGGAATTCCTCCTACAGGAAACAGACATTTGTTTTCAGTCATGACAACAGTTACCACTTCACGATGATAACCGAACCCCTGAGTGAATGGGAGCATATCACAATGGATGAAAAAACCGAAAAGACCATCCTCGATTATCTCAAGAGCCGCTGGCATGGCACGGAAGACTGGATATGGTTTCATGAGAAACCGGTTGAAGACGTAGACAAGATTATAAAGGAGCTGGGCATTGATCCGGACAAACCATGCATAGGCATGCTCTCGAGCGTCATGTGGGACGCACAGCTCCACTACAAATCGAGTGCATTTAAGAACATGCTGGACTGGGTCTTCAAGACAATTGATTATTTCTCCGGACGTCCTGACCTGCAGCTGATATTACGGGTGCACCCTGCTGAAATAAGGGGAATGGTTCCTTCGCGCCAGAAACTCGTTGATGAAATAAATTTGAAATATCCGGAACTGCCCGGAAACATTTTCATTATTCCTCCGGAAAGCGAAATAAGCACATATGCCATTATGGAAAAATGCAACAGCGTTATCATCTACAACACAAAAACAGGGATAGAAATATCAAGCATGGGGATACCTGTAATTGTTGCAGGAGAAGCCTGGATCAGGAACAAGGGATTTTCTATTGATGCCTGCTCTCCCGAGGAGTATTATGCCATCCTGGATAAACTGCCGCTGCCACACGGGCTGGATAAAGAAAGTCTGGAGCGGGCCAGAAAGTACGCCTTCCACTTCTTCTTCCGTAGGATGATTCAAGTACCGTTAATGATTTCCCCGAAAAAATTCAAATTTGAATTACAATTGTCGAGCTTGAGAGAATTGCTGCCCGGCGGATATCCGGGATTGGATGCAATTTGCAACGGCATAATAGATAAAAAGAGTTTCATTGTAAATCCGGTTATGGCAAACGAAAATAAAAACCAGAAGTGCTCCTTATAATAGCTTTAACAAATAATAATGAAACCAAACATCCTTTATATATTAAAGCAGATTATATCAGTATGATGGATGTGAATAAATTTATTTAACGTTTATTGATACATGGAGCTAAAGGGAGGGAACAGAACCATGAACGAAAAAATGCAGCCGCTAAAACGTCTGACAATGATATTGACCTATGCCTGTCAGCTTCGATGCAAGATGTGTGGTCAGGTTGCAGGCCCGGACAATGCGCCCAATTCTTCCGGTGCCGTAAGCGGGCAGCTTCCATTTGAGTCGATAAAGCGATGCATTGATGAACTTGAAAATCTGAAATCCGTATATCTGTTCGGCGGGGAGCCTTTGCTGTATAAAGAGATCATTCCCCTGCTAAATTACCTGCAGAAAAAGAAACTGCAGGTCTCTTTTTCGACAAACGGCCTTCTTCTGAAAAAATTTGCTCCGGCAATCATCGATTCCCAGGTGGGGATGATTTCGATTTCTATTGACAGCCATGATGAAAAAGTACATGACGATATTCGTGGAAAAGAAGGACTTTTCAAAACATCACTGCTTGCCCTGGATCATCTTTTTGACGAGAGAAAAAAGCGCGGTTCGAAGAAACCTGAGGTTAAAGTACATCTTACGATCACCCCGAATAACTACAAATCGTTGATAGATTACTATGATTTTTTCAGTAACAGATTTCCGGAAATTGATCTTATAAAGTTTCACTTCCCCCGCTTCGCAACCCGGGCGATGGGAGAAGAATACATGCGTATTATGCAGGAAGAATTCGGTGTCGAGGCCTCCTCCTGGCAGGGGAATTTCTCGGATGATGAGTATAATCAGGGATATGCAGACATAGACACAGATCTGATCTACGAGCAAATCACAGAACTTATGAAACGCCCCAAAACTTCCATAACCGGGCCGGTTGAAAAGGAAGAGATCCAGCAGTTCTTTCAAGAACCGCATGTAATGCCGAAGAACAGGACCTGCTCCTGTTTCAGATCGTGCGGAATTCAGCCGAATGGCGATGTCGTAACATGCGCCGACTACCCTGACTACGTGATGGGAAACATCCGCGAAAAATCAATTACAGAAATCTGGAACGGCGAAAGATCATTACGGTGGAAGGATTACCTGACTACGCATGGCAACCCGGGTGTTCTTGTGAAATGTTCCCGCCTCTATCCGGCAATCGGCAAGAAAAAACCCTTATCTGAATTGAAATCGAAACTCGGCGTAATTAATAGAGTCACCTCAAAATTCAGACGTGTATTAAATATGTAATAAAAGCTTCCTTGCCGTAAATTTAGAGGGAGGACCCCCTCTAAATATAAAACAGATGTGATGAGGAATATAAATAATGAATAAGAACATAGGGATCATTGGCTGCGGAACCGTATGCAGGCATCACATTGAGGGGTTCCGGGATGCAGGGGCCGATATCGTCGGCGCTGTCGCGAGGAGTCAGGAGTCAAGAACCAGAATTAAGAGCGATTTGTCAGTACCTGTTTTTGAAACAGCGGACCAGCTTTTCAGCGAATGTTCACCCGACGGTGTTGTCGTTGCCTCTCCGAATCATGCTCATGCCGCTCATACTATCGCTGCGATTGAAGCGGGGTGCCACGTACTTTGCGAAAAGCCTATGGCAATGACCAGCGGAGAGGCCCAGACAATGCTGCAAAAATCGATTGACGCCGGCAAGTGCCTTATGGTCGCCCTTAACCTCCGCTTCGCAGAGCATACGATGATTGCTGCGGAGCTTTCTAAAAAAGGCAGCCTCGGTCATATCTATCATGCCAAATGCGGCTGGATCCGCCAGAGAAGCATACCCGGAATCGGAAAGTGGTTCACATCGAAAGAACTGGCAGGGGGTGGAGCGATGATCGATGCCGGCATCCATGTTCTGGATGTTGCATGGTTTCTTATGGGCAGGCCGAGACCGGTCTCTGTCTCAGCGGGTACACGCAGCCTTTTTGGGAATAAGATCGATAAATATAAATCTAAAAAGGCATGGGCGGGCCATTCAGAGCATTCGGACAGAATGGATGTTGAAGATTTCTGTACGGCATTTATCCGGTTTGAAAACGGTTCTACTCTGCAGATTGAGATAGCCTGGGCAGCAAACGCACCGGAGACAGGTTTTTATTGCACGCTTCTTGGAGAAGAAGGGGGCATCGCATGGGATAAACGCGGAAAACTGGAAGTTTATGATGCAGAGGGTAAAAGCACTGTTATCTGTGGACGGCCTCCTGCCCTCTCTTCAAACATGGATGCAAAGACAAAAATAAAATCCGCTATCAAAAAGTTAACGGGCAAAAAACAGCATTCAGTAAAAGAAAAACTTATCAATACATCAACAAAATTCCCTACCATGTATAGTCATTTTCTCGAATGCATGGATGGAGCCGACTGCATCGTCCCTGCTGTTGATGGATATATCCTGCAGCACATAATAGATGCAATTTATAGATCGGCAGAGGAATCACGCGAGGTTCGTATTGAAGCCTGATGGCCTTTCATAAACCGACTAACGTTCATCCAGGTAAAAAAATATTTCTTATCTTTCATGAAAAAAGTTTTACATATTTTCAACAAAAATGTCTTATCCCCGGAATATTATCATATGGGAAGTACGCGTGATACCCGCGGAAGATTTGAATATTTCAGTGAACGTGGAATTCATTCAGATCAGTTAGTTCTTAAATCAAGGTCAGATGATCTCTTATGTGAAAAACTCAACCATATGGAAAAGGATAAAATTTCTAACTATCAGGCAATAATTTTTGAATACCCGAGATATCCAAAATCCATCAAATATTTAAGAAAACACTATCCGAAGGTGCGTTTATTTATCCGTTCTCACAATGCAGAAGTGTATCATCAGATGCATTATGCGCTAGCGACTTTAAAATTTTCTTCCAGCAGGAAAGATTTAGTGCAAAGCTTTAACCTTTTCAAGCTTGGTTTATCACGTTTCATTCTTGATACTAAATGCTCTAAATTATCTCATGGTATATTCAGTATTACCGAATGGGAAAGCAGCAATTACTGGAGATGGTACTTGAAAAAGGAGAAAATTTTCACAGTTCCATACTTTTTACCTTCTGAGTACGGAGGAAATGTAAAAAAAACAACTGTTAAAAAGAACCAGTGTGTATGTCTTATGTCTCCTTTTCGAGGTCGGCTTGTATTTCTTGAAGATGCATTACGCAACTATGTACGTTGTATTAATCAAATGCCATCTAATAGCACTGATTGGAAGTTTCTGGTAACAGGGAATTTATCATATTACGATATAGCTTTACCTCAAAACCTTATTTCAACAGGTTTTATAAATTCTCCTTTTGATCTTATGTTAGAATCAAAAGCTATGGCATTGCTTTCTGATTATGGATTTGGTTTTAAAACAAAATTTCTTGAAGCAATAAAAGCAGAATGCTATGTATTGCTGACCAGAAAACTGTATAACCGCCTTCCCGAACTGGTCAAACCGTATTGTTTAGTTGTTGACCCTAAAGTCCCGAAATCATTTTATCAGGCACTGAAATTGAGTCAAAAACCATTTCCTGCTTCTGGAACTAATCTAAATGAAATATTAAAGATGCAAGCCTTTGAAGAATTAGACAAAGTGTTTAACCAGTTATAATTAATAATGGAGGTTTATTTACAGTGAAAATCCTTTTTGTCTATCCTCATACTCATGAAGGTTTTAAACGATTTCCATCAGCAAAGCGTTATTTCCCGTGGGGACCTGCGACAGTCATGAAGTACCTTGAAAATGATGGTCATGAAATTATTATTCTGGATATTTATGCGCAGGATCTTCTGCGTAATGAGGTTGAAGAGCGTTTTGATAATCTGGATTTCGAATGTGTCTGTATAGGCAGTTTTGCATCAATGAATTATAACTATGTTGTCTGGTTAAGTGAACAGATAAAAAAACGCTGCTCTGTTCCTGTCATTGTTGGCGGGATTTTGGCTGATTATCATCATAATATTCTTTTGACTCATGATACAATTGATATCTGCTGTTTAGGGGAAGGGGAAAATGTTGTTGTTGATCTTTTCCGAAATATGACCCAATTATCAAAAGTCAAAGGTATTGCTTTCAGGAATAATGGTCAGATTACTGTCAATGAAAGGTATCCGCTGATCAAAAATCTTGATGACCTTCCCATGCCCAATTTTAGCTTGTGGGACATGAATAAATATATCAATTCAAATCTCTGGGTGAATGATGAAACAACCCGCTATGATGAATATGAGGGGGATTTCCCTGATATAGATTCCCTGAACCCCAATATGAGTATTTTCTGTGGAAGGGGCTGTCCTTTTGGGTGCAAATTTTGTGCAACAAGCTATACGTCGATCCGTCTCAAATCTGTTGGCAGAATCATGGAAGAAATCAGTTTTTTTAAAAAGGAATATGGCATACGTGCATTTCATTTCTGGGACGAACTGCTGGTGTACAATAAAAAACGAATAATGGAGTTCTGTAATGCAATTAAAAAGCATGATATCTACTGGGATTGTCAGGCGCGCGTAAATACAATTGATAAAGAAATATTAAAGACAATGAGGGACGCAAATTGTCTTTCAGTTGGTCTGGGTCTTGAGTCAGGCAGCAATAAAATGTTAAAAGCCATGAATAAAGGAATTACTCGTGATAAATCCTTAAAAGTGATGCAATCTGCAAAAGAAGTCGGGATGCACCTGAAACTGCAGTTCATGTGTGGATATCCCGGTGAAACAAAAGAGACACTGGCTGACACGGTAAATTTAATGAAGATCAGCGGATATCCCCCAAGACGTTTAATGTGGTGCACTCCATTCCCGGGGTCACCTTTATATGAAGAGTGTCAGAAAAAAGGCTTAATATCAAATGAAAAAGAATATCTTGTCAAGTTAGCAAAGGGTAAAAATCTACCTGGAAGAATAATACTAAATGTTTCTGGACAGTCAGATAAGGAAATGGCATATTTGCATGACTGGGTTCATTTTAAATTGGACTTCAACTATGAACTTCAAAAAGCAAGAACATCTTTTACATTTGCAACAGCACGTTCAATTTTAGCACTGAATATCAAGCTGATTAAACTTTTCATACGCAAGTTGAGATAAAACATAAAATAAATAATGGATGAAAATACGCCGAAAATGAAAGTCCTGCTGGTAAACCCAAACCGATATTTCTATCCGGGAGCAAAGGGCCCGAGAAACATCCTGCCGTTAGGACTGATGTATGTTGCCGCTTATCTGGAGAAAATGGGAATTGATGTCAGGATATTTGAATGCCTCCTTGATGAAAATACAGAGTATATTATTAATAAAGGAATCAGGAACATCCTGGGGGTAAATGACGAGTATTTCAAGAAAGTTATCAGGGAAGAAGCCCCTGACATCGTTGGAGTCGGGATCCCCTTTACAGCACAGTTGGAAGGGGCAGCAAAAGCAACTGAATTAATCAAGGAAGCAAATCCGGATATCACTGTCGTAGCCGGCGGGCCTCATGTTTCTGCCATACGCGGCGATCTGCTGAAAGAGATCGAGACCATCGATTACGGTATTATCGGAGAAGGGGAAATTACTTTCTACAACCTGGTTGAATCGATACGGGATGGGAAGTCATATGCTGACATCCCCGGACTGATCTACAGGACGCAAGAAAATGGAGCTTCCGTAATAAAGGAGAATCAGCCTGAGTTGATCAAAGACCTTGATGAGATTCCATATCCAGCCTACCATCTTATTGATATGGACCGCTTTTTTGGTAAAATCAAAAAGGGTGTTATCGGGCGTGCGATCAAGGGACATATTCACTCAATATCAATGGTAACCAGCCGCGGGTGCCCCTTTAACTGCGTGTTCTGTTCTATCCATATTCATATGGGACGCAGACACCGGGCTCATTCAGCAGACTATGTTGCGAAGCATATAAAGTATGTGACAGATAAATACGGCATCACTCATATCTCTTTTGAAGATGACAATTTTAATGCGAACCGCAAACGATGCATTGATATGTTCAATAAATTGATTGAAGATAAGGTCAATATCAAATGGAATACACCGAATGGACTGCGCGCGGATATCCTGGATGAAGAATTACTTCTGTTGATGAAAAAAACAGGCTGTGAATGTCTCACAATTGCTCCGGAGTCAGGGTCCCAGCACACACTCGACACGATTATCAACAAAAAAATGGATTTAAAAAAGATCATCAGGACAGCTGAGCTCTGCAAGAAGATCGGGATAAACGTCATATCCTTCTACGTCATCGGCCTGCCGGGTGAGACCATCAAGGAAATGCAGAAGACCGTTGATTTTGCTATCTGGCTCTATGAGGAATACAATGCGACTCCAAGCATCTTCTCTGCTACACCTCTTATAGGAACAAAGCTTTACGATATTGCCGTAGATAACAACTATCTTGTACAGGAAATCACCCCGGAAAATTATTCGAGGGCCACCCAGCCGATACATGGCGAACCAATGCTAAAAACAGCTGATTTTACACCTGACGACGTAAAAGCCCTCGCACAGCAGTTTGACAAACGGCGTGAAGTGATAAAGCACGGAAATACTACCTTCCTAACCAATGTTGTAAGAAAGACTGGCGTGAAAAAACTGAGAGATTGGATTAGGAAATAAAGGGAACTTAATCCATACATAGTTTATCTTAATGTCGAATTTAATAATCACTGGTTTACCGAATTTGATAGGATATAACTTTAGTAGACAGCATATCTATTTACACAAAAAATAACTCTCTTATGAAAATATTAGCCTTTATCCCTGCACGCGCCGGTTCCCAAAGGGTCTCGAATAAAAACATCAAACTTCTCGGCGGCAGGCCCCTGATTTCCTATACGATCGAAGCCGCCAAAAAATCCGGACATATTAACAGGGTGATCGTGTCGACCGACTCTGAAGATATCGCTTCAACAGCAAAACAGTACGGAGCTGACGTGCCTTTTATCCGTCCTGAAAGCATTTCACAAAGTGAGTCAACCGAAATGCAGTTCTTTGAGCATGCACTCGACTGGCTCGCTGAAAAAGAGAACTATAAACCCGACCTGATCGTTCTGCTCTACCCGACAGCTCCATTCAGAAAGACAGAATCCATTGACCGTGCAATCGAAATAATGCTTAAACATCCGGAAGCGGATTCCTTACGCTCTGTAAAACTCTGTTCCGAGCACCCTTATAAAATGTGGAGCATTGAGAACGGTTATCTCAAACCGTTTGTTAAGGGTAAGGATTCAAATATTCATACCTTTTCCTACCAGTTACTGCCGACAGTCTACATTCAAAATGCCAGTATTTACATAACCCGGCCTTCTACAATCAGGGATAAAAAATCTCCTACAGGCGATATAATCATTCCGTTTATTATGGATGAGATGGAATCTGTTGACATAAATACACCCCTCGATTTCAAATTCGCGGAAATGCTCTTAAAAGAATAAGGTTTTGTGAAAGTACTGCATATCGTTCCCGACAGCATTTATGACCCCAGACATTTCTATCTGGGAAGCACAAAAGATATTCGCGGAAGAACAGAATATTTTAAAGAACGAAAAATCGCATGTGATGAGATAACTGTCGAAAAACGCAAGGATAAAAATCTTTTAAAAAAACTCAGGAAATTGGATTTAAAAAAATACAAAGTAGTTCTCTGCGAATTTCTTTTATATCCAATGTCACTCAAATTCCTCAAAAAGAACTATCCTCACATAACGATAATAGTGAGGTCTCACAACGCTGAATTTCTGCACAGACTTCACTATATAAAAGCTTCAATCCTGCACAGGCAATGGAAGAGCTTCATATTAAACACCCTGCTGTTTTTTAAGATTCCATTTACGGATTTCCTTTGTGCCCGGCAGGCAGATTTTGTCATGAGCATATCCAGTTGGGAAAAGGAAAATTACTGGCGATATTTAGTTGACAGGAGGAAAGTAGAAAACCTGCCTTATTTCATACCGGCCCCCTACCGGAGGTCCGTCCATAATTCATTAAAAAAAACTCAGCAATGCGTCTCTTTGATGTCTACGGACGTAAACAGTTTTGTATTGGATGCCGCAAAGAACTATATAAAATTAGTCCGTGATCTGAAAGATAATTGCAAAGACTGGGAATTTTTTATAACGGGAAACCTTTCAAATTGTAAAATCAAATTACCAGCCCGCATTACACCGACCGGTTTCCTCGACAGCCCAAATAAAATACTGGCAGAGTCGATGGCATTAGCACTGATATCGGATTACGGATTCGGACTTAAAACAAAGTTGCTTGATGCAATTTATTATAAATGTTATTTGATAGTTACAAGGTCCCTTTACCGGAGGTTGCCGCTTGAAATCCGTAATTATTGCGCCGTGGTGGATCTATATTCAAAAGACTCATTTAAAAATGTCCTCGAAAAATGTCTCGAACCCTATCCTGAAGGGAATCCAAATAATATATTCCGGCAGCAGGCGTTTGCTGCTCTGGATAAACTTGTTTAAATGATAAAAGAAATCGCTCAAAAAAATCGTTTGTTACGATTGTTATATCATACATATCTCAACAGGATCTATTTGCCTAAATGGGACGTTATTCTGGCAAAGGACAGAGAGCTCTGGAAATCATCATTGGAGACTGATTCAACCGCCCCTAAAATACTGATCGCAACTGCAGTGGGATTTCAGTTCCAGAGTATGATTATCGAGAGCCTTTTAGCTGTCGCATTGACTCTCAGGGGTGCAGAGGTTCATATATTACTATGTGATTCCACATTACCTTCCTGCTTTACATCACATATAACCAAATGCCGGAACCATAGAAAAACAATTAAACGCGGACTGGCAGATGAATACTGCAAGTACTGTTTTCCGCCAGCGTACAAAATGTATGAATCATTGGGGCTCCCCATACATCTTTTCAGTAATTTTCTGCAGCCGGAAGAAATACAGTCAGCTGATTCATTGTCTGCAAGTTTGCCGTTTGACGAAATTGAAAAATATGCATTAAACGGAACAGCTGTCGGCGAACATGCAATGGCCGGTGCGTTAAGATTTTACTCCAGAGGATCGCTGAATGGTGAACCTGATGCAGAACCGGTTTTAAGACAATACCTGAAGTCGGCAATTCTTACAACATATATGATGAAAAGACTTTTAAATAAAAATAAGTATGATGCCGCTGTTTTCAGTCACGGGATATATGTCCCGCACGGGCTTATAGGAGAGACCTGCAGACAGGAAAATGTAAGAGTAGTTAACTGGGTCCCCTCATATCGCAAGAAGACCTTCATATTCAGTCATCACAATACCTACCACCATACTTTGATGACAGAACCGGTAGACAAATGGGTTAATATTGAATGGAATGAGCGATTGGAATCAGAGTTGGTAAACTATCTTAAGTGCCGTTGGACTGGAAAAGAGGACTGGATATGGTTTAACGATGAAACCGGCGAGCTGGATACGGAAAAGATCACTAAAGAGCTCGGCATTGATAGGTCTAAACCATGTATCGGTTTGCTGACAAATGTGGTATGGGATGCTCAACTGCACTATCCTCAAAATGTATTCCCCAGTATGCTGGACTGGCTTTTTGAGACAATTTCTTATTTTAGCAGGCGGAAAGATTTACAGCTTATAATCCGTATTCATCCGGCAGAAATTAAAGGGGCAATCCCTTCCCGGCAAAAAGTATTTGATGAAATCAAAAAAGTTTTTCCTCAAATACCGGAAAATGTATCTGTAATATCTCCGGAAAGCAAAATTAATACTTACGCTGCAATGTCTATATGTGATTCAGTGATAATTTACGGAACAAAAATGGGCACTGAATTAACTAATATGGGAATCCCGGTGATCGTTGCAGGTGAGGCATGGATCAGAAATAAAGGAATTACTGTTGATATCTCTTCAAGAGAAGATTATTTCAGATTACTTGATAACTTGCCACTCAGAAAACCTTTGGACAAAGCGACCGTTGAAAAAGCCCGGAAATACGCCTTCCACTTTTTTTTCAGAAGGATGATCCCCCTGGAATTTGTAAACCCGGAGCAAAAGACTCTTTTCAAAATTCAATTATCAAAACTACAGGATCTGATGCATGGTAATAGCAAAGGACTTGATATTATCTGCGATGGAATATTAAAAGGTTCCGATTTTATTTATCCTGCTGAACTTAACCCATGTAATACATGATCGATCATATATTCTCAGTTGATCTCCGAATGCTTTATGCCTCCGGAATCGGCACATATCTCCAGAATCTTTTCCCTGGGATCCTCTCCTTTCACAAAAATACAGAGTTCAATCTTTTGGGCCGCATGCAGGAGATCGGGCAGTTATCGAATGTCGGATCTGAACATATCACCCTGATCAATTGTAATTCACCTGTGTATTCGTTATCTGAACAGCTTGAACTGTTCAGAAAAATACCTTCGGAGACCGATCTCTTCTGGTCCCCTCACTACAACATACCCCTACTGCCGGTGAAGGCAAAAAAAAGAATTGTCACAATTCACGATGTCTTTCATCTGGCCTTTTTTAACCAATTAACTCTTACGCAAAAAATCTATGCCAAACTGGTACTGAACGCTGCTGTCCGCCTGTCAGACAGAATTATTACGGTATCAAATTTTTCAAAATCAGAAATTATAAAATACACAGGAATAGATAAAGATAAAATAACGGTCATATATAACGGAATTGATATGAGCCTGTTCCGGCCGATTACGGACAAATTAAACCGTCCCCCTTTATCCTCCCTGAATAAAGAGACGGCAACAGATATCGATAATCTGAGAAAGAAATACAGACTGCCTGTGGAATTTATCATTTTTGTTGGAAATGTCAAACCTCACAAAAATTTAATGCGACTCCTTGAAGCTTATGAACTCCTTGTTAAAAAAGAGGGAATAGACCGCAATCTGGTCATTGTAGGAAAAAAGGATGAGTTTATAACAGGCGACAGTAAATTGATCAGATTTTTAGAAAACAATTCTTACTTGCAGGAAAAAGTGTTGTTTACGGGGTATGTAGAAACCGCCGAACTGCCGGCAATCTACAATTCTGCATCAATGCTGGTCTTCCCTTCCCTGTACGAAGGTTTCGGGTTTCCTCCTCTTGAGGCAATGGCATGCGGCTGCCCTGCAATTGTATCAAATGCAGCAAGTCTTCCCGAGGTTTGTGGAGATGCCGCATATTATGTTGACCCGTACAGTGTGGAAAGTATTGCTGAAGGAATGAATAAAGTGCATTCAGACGGGGCGTTAAGAGAGGACCTGATTCAAAAGGGCCTTGAAAGGGCCGGAATGTTTTCCTGGGAAGAATCAGCAAAAGAGCATATGAATATTTTCGAAGAAATCATTACCAATTGATATGATTGACAGAACGCTGAATTATGGAAGACATATCATACGGGACTTCCTGAGACAATCCATTCCTGCCAATAGTGTCCTGGATTTAGGCGCGGGAAGCGGGACTGACCTGTAATACCAAAATGATAATGTCCTATTCAGCCAAAATAGAAATGTCCGATTTTAAGAATGCTAACCCATCTTCCGCAGTAGCCGCTTGATTTTCATCAAAAAGAGAGTTGATAGAACAGCAATCCCGCGTCAGTTCGTGATCGGGAATCGCCGTATTCTGAAAAGCAAATGTAGTGCAGAATTGCCCCTTGAAGTTGGCTCACGGATAGTTCATAATTTCAGTCATGTATCTAAGGCGTCATGGTAAGAAAGTAGCCGGAGAAGAATACGAATACTGGTCGCTTGTTGAGTCTGTCCGGACCGCCCGAGGCCCCCGGCAAAGAGTTGTGGCAAGCATCGGCAAACTGCCGGGTTTGGATAACGAAGAACGAGTTGGGTGGGAAGAGATCGTTCGCATACTCAACGGCAGGACCCAACCACAAGACAGCCTGTTTGAAAAAACAGAAGAGCCGCCTTCATGGGCAACGGTGGATATCAATCGAGTAAGTGTAGAGAGGCTGCGGGGTTTTGGCGACATCTATCTTGCCCTTCTACTTTGGCAGAAGCTCGGCTTTGCCGAGTTCTGTAAAGAACAGATGCCGGAAGGACGAGAAGCAGTCCCGTGGTCGGTAATGGCCTGTATACTTACGATTGCACGTTTTTGTGCACCGTCATCGGAGTTGCAAATAGCAGAATCCTGGTATGGAAAGACAGCGCTTGATGATCTGCTTTGTGTACCGTCAGAGAAGGTAAACGATGATCGACTCTATAGATCTCTGGATGCGCTGCTTCCCCATAAAGACGCCCTGTGCAGACATTTGCAGGACCGGTATGGAGAACTCTTTGGAGAAACCTTCGACTTTCTTTTTTACGATATCACCTCCACATATTTTGAAGGCATGGCCCTTGGCAACCCTCAGGCAAAGAGGGGCTACAGTCGCGACAAGCGCCCGGACTGTCCACAGGTTTGTATCGGCCTTGTGACGAGCCGGGAAGGATTACCTCTTGCCTTTGAAGTCTTCGATGGCAACCGTGCAGATGTCACTACAACAGAAGAAATGGTACTGATTATGGAGAGCAAGTACGGCAAGGCAAACCGGATATGGGTAATGGATCGTGGGATGGTGAGCGAAGAAAACATAGAGTTCATGCGTGAACGTGGAGCCAGATACATTGTTGGTACACCAAAGTCCATGCTCAGGAAGTTCGAGAAAAAACTTCTTGCAAAGGACTGGGAAGAAGTTCAACCCGGTGTCGAAGTGAAAAAATGCGCAAGTCCTGCCGGCACAGAGGAATCCTTTGTACTTTGCCGCTCTGAAGGCAGGCAGGAAAAAGAGATGGCAATCTTAAACCGGTTTGTTGACCGCCTTGAGGCGGGGCTTAACAAACTTAAAGAACAAGCGAAGAAGGGAAGACTCAGAGACCGGCAGAAGGCTGACCGCCGTATCGGACGGCTTCT
>CAZNPC010000021.1:0-22382 GCA_964574765.1 uncultured Nitrospirales bacterium
AGGCGGCAAAATGGGCATCGCCCAATAAGTTAAAGATCACCATGGTTGATAAGGCTGCGACCGACAGAAGCGGCGCGGTTGCAATGGGTCTGTCAGCTATCAACACATATGTTGGAGAGAACAAGGTAGCAGATTATGTCAAATACGTAAGAGCAGACCTGATGGGAATTACAAGGGAAGACCTCACCTTTGACCTTGGCAGGCACGTTGACGACAGTGTTCAGTTGTTTGAAGAGTGGGGCCTTCCGATCTGGAAAAAGGGTGACGACGGATTTTCTCTTGACGGCAATCAGGCAAAAGATGCCGGAAAGAAATCATTAAGAGAAGGCGGCACTCCTGTAAGGTCAGGTAAATGGCAGATAATGATCAACGGCGAGTCCTACAAGGCCATCGTGGCTGAAGCCGCGAAAAAGGCGCTTGAGGTCAACAGAAAGGAGACCGGTGTTGATCAGAACCATTTTGAAAGAGTCTTTATCGTAAGGCTCTTCAAAGACGCCAATGACCCGAAAAGGGTTGCGGCAGCCGTTGGTTTCAGTGTAAGAGAGAATAAAATTTACATCTTTAAGGCCAAGGCGATGATAAATGCCTCTGGCGGGGCAGTTAACTGCTTCAGGCCGAGGTCTTCTAAAGAAGGCCAGGGAAGAGCCTGGTATCCCGTATGGAACTCAGGTTCAGGATACGCGCTAGGTATGCAGGCAGGCGCTGAGCTTACTCTTATGGAAAACCGCTTCGTCCCCGCAAGGTTCAAGGACGGTTACGGTCCTGTCGGAGCATGGTTCCTGTTCTTTAAGGCAAAAGCAACCAACAGTCTTGGAGAAGACTACTGTGCAAATGAAGAATACCTTGCTGACGCCAGGAAGAAATACGGCAAGTATGTGGACGCAATGGGTACGGCCATCAGAAACCACCTGATGATGCAGGACATGAAGGCAGGTAAAGGGCCTATCATAATGAGGACCCATGAGGCTATGGACGCTATCAACAAGTCATTTGTTGAGAAGCTCGGTGAAAAGGAAGCCAAAAAGAAGATCAAGCACCTTGAAGCTGAGGCGTGGGAAGACTTCCTCGATATGTGTATCGGACAGGCAGGCCTCTGGGCAGCCAAAGATATTGAGCCTGACAAGACTCCTTCCGAGATCATGCCGACAGAGCCGTATATCCTTGGTTCACATGCCGGCTGCGCGGGATTCTGGTGCAGCGGTCCCGGCGATATTCCGGGAACACCTGATCATTACAGCTGGGGCTATAACAGGATGTCAACAGTACCGGGTCTTTTCATGGCTGGTGACGTGGTTGGCGCATCAGGCCACAAATTCTCATCAGGCTCCCATGCAGAGGGCAGGATGGCAGCCAAGGCTGCAATAGCGTTTATACTTGACAATCCTGATTTTGTACCGACACCGAGAAAGACCGCTGATGATATGGCAGCTGAGCTTTATCTGCCTTTCGAGATCTACGAGAAGAACAAGACCTACTCGACAGATCCGGCAGTCAATCCTAATTACATTAAACCGGACATGCTCCAGGCAAGACTCCAGAAGATCGCTGACGAGTACTTCGGCGGTATTTCAACATGGTATATGACATCAAAGACCATGCTGGATGAGGGTTTAAGGCAGCTCACAATACTGAAAGAGGACTCCAACAAGATGGGCGCGGCAAACCTCCATGAACTTATGAGGTGCTGGGAGAACTTCCACAGGATACTCTCACTTGAGGCGCACGCTCGCCACATACTCTACAGGGAAGAAAGCAGATATCCCGGATACTATTACAGAGGCGACCACGACTACATCGATGACGACAACTGGAAGGTATTCACAATCTCCAAGTACGACATGGAGACCGGTGAGTTCGCTATGTCCAAGAAGGATTATGTTGAGATGTTCAAATAATCTGTAACACAAAGTAAATATTCTCCGGGCGCCGAAGACGGCGCCCGGAGAGTTATTTAAGTTATCAAGCGATGCCGATTCCCTGACCCCCTGGAAAACCGTTGTCAGGAGATGCTGGTTTGTAGTAAAGTAAATGCCGTCCCGCCACACAACAAGGCGGGTAAACCGGCTTGATAATTTAATTAACTCTGTTGAAATGGAGGAATAGTATGTCAGAGATAGAAACTAACATTTTGGTTGTAGGAGGCGGAATTAGCGGTCTGACGGTTGCTGCGGAGGCAGCTGAGGCCGGCTACACTGCCACTATAGTAGAGAAAACCCCGTACCTGGGCGGAAGAGTATCGCGCATGAACAAATACTTTCCCAAACTCTGCCCGCCGTCCTGCGGACTTGAGATCAACTACAGGCGGATAAAGTTTAACGACAGGATCAATTATTATACCCTCTCGGAAATTGAGAGCATATCAGGGCAGCCCGGCAGCTATAATGTGTCTGTGAAACTCAGCCCCAGATATGTGAATGACAAGTGTACGGGATGCAACGCTTGTACTGAAGCCTGTCCCGTTGAGACCCCGAATGATACCAATTTCGGGCTTGATAAGAGAAAGGCCGCGTACATACCTTTTGAGCATGCCTTTCCGTATCAATATGCTATAGACGACTCAGCCTGCAAAAAAGCTGACTGCTCAAAATGCGCTGACGCATGTAAATATGACGCGATCGACCTTAACATGAAGCCTGAGACCGTTAATATCAAAGCCGGTTCAATAGTTCTGGCAACAGGATGGAAGCCGTATGACGCAGCTAAAATTGACAATCTCGGGTTTGGCTCAAGCCCTAATATAATAACCAATGTCATGATGGAGAGACTGGCGTCTCCCAACGGGCCCACTCAGGGCAAGCTTTTAAGGCCTTCCGATAATAAGGAAGTGAAAAGTGTTGCTTTTGTCCAATGTGCGGGATCAAGGGATGAGAACCATCTCGCATTCTGTTCCGCTGTGTGCTGTCTCGCTTCATTAAAACAGGCTACATATGTAAGGGAGCAGTACCCTGACTCCAAAGCATATATGTTCTATATAGATATACGTACGCCCGGTACCGCGTATGAAAGGTTCCTGAACAAGGTGAAGGATGATGAGAACGTATCTCTTGTAAAAGGCAAGGTTGCAAAAGTATCAGAGGACCCTGAGACAAAAGATATTATTGTTGAGGCAGAGGATATACTTGCCGGAGGCAAGGTGAAAGTGAAGGTCGATATGTGTGTCCTGGCCACGGGCATGGATCCGACGGTAAATGAGGTAAAGCTTCCTTCTGATATAAGTATAAATGAGAATGGTTTTGTTGTACCAGGTAATGGAAAGCAGGGCATATTTGCAGTGGGATGCGCGAAAAACCCTGCGGACGTTGCAAAATCAGTTCAGGAGGCAACAGGCGCCGCGCTTAAGGCTATCCAGGTAGTAGGGAGGAAATCTTAATGGAAAAGAAACTCGGTGTTTATATATGCTCGGGCTGTAATATCGCGGAAGCTGTAGGGATAGAAAAACTTCAGGAGGTCGCTACAAAGGAAAAACAGATCCCCCTGTGTAAGACGCATGATGCTTTATGCAGTCCTGAAGGCCTTGACCTGATAAAGAACGATATAAGCGGTGAAGGTGTCAATACAGTAGTTGTTGCGGCATGTTCGCCGCGCGCCAAGCATAAGGAATTCACATTCCAGGGGAGCTTGGTAGAAAGGATCAACCTCAGGGAATTTGTAGCATGGAGCCAGGAACCTATGACTGAAGATACAATTGCCCTGGCTGAAGATTACATGAGAATGGGTATTGTAAAGGCGCAGAAAACTGATTTTCCGGAGCCTTTCATGCTGGAGGAAACAGACAAGACCGTGCTGGTCGTTGGCGGCGGTATTACAGGGATGACATCTGCGCTTGGAGCGGCTGACGCGGGTTATAAGGTCGTCCTTGTAGAGAAGAATCCCGAACTTGGCGGCTGGGCCAAAAAGATGTATAAACAGCTTCCCCAGAGTTACCCGTTTGAGAGCCTTGAGACGCCTACAGCGGGCGCTGTGGCCGAAAGGGTCTCATCACATGAAAATATAAAACTGTTCACCTCGTCTGAGGTCGAGAAGATAGCCGGTTTCCCCGGCCAGTATGACGTCTCTATCAAGACAGGCGGGGGCTCAGAGCAGACAAAAGCCGGCGCTATTGTTATGGCCGCGGGATGGAGACCTTATGATGCCAATAAGCTTGAACATCTCGGATATGGCAAAAACCCGAACGTGATAACAAATGTCCAGATGGAGGAGATAGCGTCAAGCGGCAAGATAACAAGGCCGTCTGACGGAAAAGAAGCCAAAAGAGTGGCATTTATACAGTGCGCAGGCTCCCGTGATTCAAACCATCTTCCCTATTGTTCATCATTCTGCTGTCTTACATCATTAAAACAGGCGGCATATGTAAGGGAGAAGAACCCTGATGCAATGGCTTATGTACTTTATAAAGATATCAGGACACCCGGACAGTACGAGCTGTTCTACAAGAAAATGCAGGACGACCCGGGAGTGATGCTCACAAAGGGTGAAGTAACAGGTGTCAGCGAGTCATCAGACGGGAACCTGTTCGTAGAAGTTAAAGATACACTCCTTGGCGAGGATGTCAAAATTGAGGCTGATATGGTGGTTCTGGCGACCGGCATGGTCCCTAACACAAAGATAGAACAGGACGTCCTGGCAGAATGGAAAAAGAAATTTGACGAGCAGCTTGCCGCGTCAGGCGGAAAGCCGGACCCCAACGCTCCTTTAGAGTCTCATAAGGTGCCGAATATTCTTAATCTTGAATACAAGCAGGGCCCTGAACTGCCCGGTCTGGATGAGGCGTACGGTTTTGCCGATTCCAATTACATCTGTTTCCAGTATGAGACACTGAGAACAGGTATTTACGCGGCAGGCAGTATACGTCAGCCTATGAACATGCTTCAGAGCATAGAAGACGCCCTTGGAGCGAGCATGAAGGCGATACAGTGTATTGAGGCGACAGCCAAAGGATTTGCTGTTCATCCCCGGGCCTGGGACCAGACCTATCCCGAGGTCAATCTTCAGAAATGTACTTCATGTAAGAGATGCACAGAAGAATGTCCCTTTGGTGCGATAGAAGAGGATGAAAAAGGCACGCCGTTCCACAAAATGACACGCTGCCGCAGATGCGGTACATGTCTTGGCTCCTGCCCTGAAAGAGTTGTTAACTTTAAAGATTTCAGTATAAGTATGATCTCATCGATGTTTAAGGCCCTTGATGTTCCTGAAGAGGGTTTAAGGCTGATAGCACTTGCCTGTGAGAACGACGCTTATCCTGCACTGGACGCTGTGGCATTGAAGAGGGGGAAACTGCCTTCTTCTCTCAGGATTGTCCCAGTCAGGTGTCTGGGCAACCTGAACCTGGCGTGGATAGCTGACGCCCTGTCCAGGGGTATTGACGGAATGGTCCTTCTCGGATGTAAATTCGGTGAGAATTATCAGTGCCACTTTGTAAGGGGAAGTGCGTTGGCGGATGAAAGACTTGGAAAGCTCCAGGAAACACTCGGCAGACTTATGCTTGAGCCTGAGAGGGTGGAGTTGATGCAGCTTTCCATATCAGACTATGATAAACTTCCCGAGCTGTTGAACGAGTATGTGGAGAAGATGGAAGGGTTTGAACCGAATCCGTTTAAAGAATTTTAGAAATGATCGCAGATGATCGCTGATAATAGAAACGGATTAGCGCAGATAAAAAAATCTGTGATGATCTGTAATGAATCTGTGACAATCTGTGTTTCTCAAAGGAGGGTCTAAATGGCAGATGCAACTGTAATAAAACCTGATCTGGATTTTGTAAAAGGTGTGATTGCCTCTGGAGGGGAGTCTCTTAAGAAATGCTACCAGTGCGCGACCTGCTCGGTCGTCTGCAATGTAACGCCTGATAAAAACCCTTTTCCAAGGAAAGAAATGATGTGGGCCCAGTGGGGCCTTAAAGATAAATTCAAGGGCAACCCCGATGTCTGGCTCTGCCACCAGTGCAATGATTGCACTGTGTACTGCCCAAGGGGCGCGAAGCCCGGCGAAGTGCTCGGCGCGATCAGAAAGCAGACCATACAGCAGTACTCTGCGCCCGGCTTTCTGGCAGGGCTTGTTAATAACAAAAAGTTTATGCCGGTCCTGTTCCTGATACCTGCGATAATACTGGCGATCGCTGGGAATTTCAGCATCCCGGACGGTGATGTTATATTTTCAAATTTCTTTTCGATGCATGCTATACAGTTCATTTTCACCCCGGCCCTTCTCTTCGGTCTCGCAGTCGGCATAATGGGTGTAATGAAATTCTGGAAGGACATGAAACAGGCCGGCGGGGTTTCTTCAGGTGATCTTGCGGGAAGCATAATCGGGACAACAAAAGAATTCCTGGGCCACAGTAAATTCAAGGACTGCGATGTCAGCAAAGACAGGTTTCTGTCCCATTTTCTTGTTTTCTACAGTTTTCTTGCTCTTGGCATTGCAACGAGTTTCGGGGTTCTTTATATTGATGTCCTCGGCCAGCATTCCCCTTTTTCTTTTGGATACGGAACACCGGTCAAGCTTTTCGGGGTCATTGGCGCGATTGGGCTTTTACTGGGCGTTTTTTTGATGATCATGAACAGGTTTAAGAATGCCTCCAGGGTCGGCCTGGGCAGCTATTTCGACTGGCTGCTGATAACGATCATAGGAGTCATTATGGCATCCGGAATACTTGCGTATCTTACCAGGCTTTCCGGAATAGCAGGGCTCGCCTATTTTATGTACTTTATCCATCTTGTTTTTGTGTTTTCTCTTTTCTTATATTTGCCTTATTCAAAGCTGGCGCATATGTTCTACCGCGGGGCAGCGCTTTGCTTTAACAGGTATTCAGGAAGAGAGGCTTCGGCAGGTGCTCAGCCTGCAGCTCAGGCAGAGGTTCAGCCTGAAGCAGCAGCCGTAGAGAAACCGGAAGCTTCGGAACAGCAGGACAGCGAAACAAAACAGGCATAATACTCTGGCTGTCAATTATAGAGCTGAAAAGCTTTTTAAATGATAAACATTAGATTGCAACTTTTAAAAGGGAGGTAAACGTATGAGTAGTATAATCTTAATTGCTTTGATCTGCGGTGTGGCAGGCGTTGTATATGCCCTGGCAACAAGTGTCTGGGTCAAGAAACAGGATGCGGGCAGCGAGAAGATGATAGCCATATCTGATGCTGTTGCAGAGGGTGCAAGGGCATTCCTTGCCCGTGAGTACAAAACAGTAGCGATTGTGGCTGTTATATTGACGGTCTTTCTTGGTGTTTTCCTTGGTCTATGGACAGCAATAGGCTTTGTCATCGGTGTTGCGGGCTCGGCATTTGCCGGTTATTACGGCATGATGGTCTCTGTCAGCGCAAACGTAAGGGTGGCACAGGCCGCATCCAAAGGCATACAGTCAGCTCTGAATGTTGCATTTAAGGGCGGCTCTGTTACAGGTATCATGGTCGTGGGTCTCGGCCTTCTCGGCCTTGCCGGATTTTATACCGTTGCAAATAGTATGGCGCCTGATCAAGCATTCCATGCACTTATCGGCCTCGGTTTCGGCTGCTCCCTCATGAGCGTATTTGCGCGTATCGCAGGCGGTATCTATACAAAGGCCGCTGATGTTGGCGCTGACATCGTTGGTAAGGTTGAAGCAGGTATTCCCGAGGATGACCCGAGGAACCCTGCGGTTATAGCTGATAATGTTGGCGACAATGTCGGTGACTGTGCGGGTATGGCTGCTGACCTTTATGAAACATACACTGTTACGCTTGTTGCAGCAATGCTTCTTGCCAAGACGGTATTCGGCGCTGACAGTATCTGGGTTGAATTTCCGCTTCTTCTCGGAGCGGTCTCCATCATCGCATCCATCATCGGCTCCTATTTTGTTAAGCTTGGCAAAAGCCAGTACATAATGGGCGCTCTTTACAAGGGTCTTGCTGTAGCAGGTCTTCTGGCGCTTACCGGTTTTTACGTGGTTACTAAGTGGTTTGTCGGGCTTGAGGGCGCATCAGACTACATGAGCGTAGGAGCCATCTGGACGACAGCGCTTATAGGCGTGCTTCTTACCGGCCTTATCGTTATCATCACCGAGTACTTCACTGGGATGAAGGGCCCGGTAAAGTCCATTGCGAACGCCAGTACTACGGGCGACGGCACCAACGTCATCCAGGGCCTGGCTGTGAGCATGAAGTCCACGGCCCTGCCGGTTATCGTTATTTGCATCGCCATCTTTTGGGCCTACAGCCTGGGCGGCGGCTTCTCCGGCAATGCTGTCGGCGGTCTTTTTGCGATTGCTCTTTCAGCAGTTTCAATGCTTTCCATGACCGGTATCGTAGTGGCCATTGACTCGTACGGCCCGATAACTGACAATGCAGGCGGTATAGCTGAGATGGCTGATCTTCCTGAGGAGATAAGGAACATAACCGATCCTCTCGACGCAGTTGGCAATACCACCAAGGCGGTCACAAAGGGTTACGCCATCGGTTCTGCAGCTCTCGCAGCCCTTGTGCTTTTTGCAGAATACTCAAGGAGCTTTTCTGCAGATATTGCATTTGACCTTTCAAATCCAAAGGTGATAATAGGCCTCTTCCTTGGCGGACTGGCATCGTATTACTTCAGCGCTCTCCTGATGGAGGCTGTCGGTAAAGCGGCAGGCGGTGTTGTTGACGAGGTCCGCCGTCAGTTCAAGGAATTCCCGGGCATAATGGATTATACGCAGAAGCCTGAGTATGGCAAGTGTGTTGATATCGTTACCCAGAGCGCGCTCAAGCAGATGATGCTCCCGGCGCTCATACCGGTTCTGTTGCCTGTTCTTGTCGGCACGCTGCTCGGTCCTGAGGCTCTGGGCGGACTGCTCATAGGCGCTATCGTTACGGGCCTCTTCCAGGCCATTGCCATGACATCCGGCGGTGGCGCATGGGATAATGCCAAGAAGTATATTGAAGACGGTAATCTCGGCGGCAAGGGTTCAG
Organism: uncultured Nitrospirales bacterium; assembly: GCA_964574765.1. Classification (GTDB taxonomy): domain Bacteria; phylum Nitrospirota; class Thermodesulfovibrionia; order UBA6902; family BMS3Bbin08; genus CAZNPC01. The sequence continues at coordinate 8,919 of CAZNPC010000021.1, forward strand.
ACGCCCACAAGGCTGCTGTTACCGGCGACACGGTCGGCGACCCGTACAAAGATACAGCAGGCCCTGCAATCAATCCCATGATCAAGGTCATGAACATTGTTGCACTGTTGATCGTGCCAATATTAATTAAAATATGGGGCTAAACAAGTTTTTAAGATGCTGAATGAAGGGGCTGTCCTGATCATTGAGGGCAGCCTCTTTTTTTATAAGAGGGATGAGGGAAGAAGGACGAAAGACGATAGAGTATCGTTTTCCGTTGTAGATACTAGTATGGAAGCTGGGGAATGGATGCCGGATGCCGGGAATAAGACGAGCTTCCTCAACGAGTAAGCGAGCATCGATACGAGCATCAACATCTTTAAACGAGCTTAACTCATAACTATGAAAAAAGCACTGATCATTTTTGCAAAGGCTCCTGTAGCAGGCGCTGTGAAAACAAGGTTGAAACCCTATCTTTCTCCACCCAGGATTCTATCACTCTACAGGGGATTTGTTAAAGAAACAGTATCCTCATGCATGCGGGTAAAGGGAGTGAAAAGGTTTATGGGGTGCACACCGGCAAAAGAGCATAATTTTTTTGACACACTGGCCGGAGCGAATAATATCACTTGTTTTAACCAGAGGGGAAAGGACCTCAAAGAAAGGATCCTCAACGCGTTTGAAGACCATTTTAAGGCAGGTTTTAAGGAAGTAGTACTTGTAGGCAGTGACAGTCCGACAATGCCCTCGGAGTATATAAAAAAGGCTTTTTCCGAATTAAAGAGTAACGACCTTGTTATCGGCCCCTGTTTTGACGGAGGCCTTTATCTGATCGGATCAAGGCGAAATAAATTGCGCGCATTACTCAGGAACATTCCACTGGAAACAGGTACAGATGTTGCGAATATCGTCGGGAAAATGAACCGTCTTAATTCCCGCTTTTCAATTCTCCCATTCTGGTATGATGTTGATACGATTGAGGATCTAAGGTTATACAAAGAACATTTAAAATATCTCAATAGAAAAAAGCCGGCATTTAAGATCTGAAATCTGATATATATCGATATGTTTATGAGTGTATAAGTCAATTGACACTGCAGGTGTAAAAACAGTATCCTATAAGAGTTTTTTATTTTCTGATCGAGTTCTAAAGTTGTAATATCATTTCATCCGGAGAAGAGGACCTTTTAATGCTTCTTTACTTTTTTTTAACAATATACTTTTTTGTTCTTGTAACAGTCTTTATTTATGCTTCCCACAGGTATTATATGTTATACCTGTATTATAAACACAAAAAGAACAGGCCTGTTCCCGGCAAGAAATTTGAACAACTTCCCAGAGTTACCATTCAGCTTCCGTTGTATAACGAAATGTATGTAGTTAAGAGGCTTATAACTGCCGCCTGCAATGTTGACTATCCTAAAGAACTGCTTGATATTCAGGTCCTTGACGATTCCACGGATGAATCGGTCCAGGTCGCAGCGGAATGTGTGGAAAATTTCAGGAAGCGGGGATTTGATATTGATCACATACGCCGCGAAAACAGAACAGGTTTTAAAGCGGGGGCCCTGAAAGAGGGACTGAAGACAGCCAGGGGTGAGTTTATTTCCATATTTGACGCTGATTTTGTCCCTGAAAGGGATATTCTGCAAAAAACCATCCATTACTTTACCGGTAAATCCGTGGGCATGGTCCAGACGAGGTGGACCTACTTAAACAGGGGATACTCCATGATGACAAAAATACAGGCGATCATGCTTGACGGCCACTTTGTAATAGAGCATGCCGCGAGGAACTGGTCCGGCAGGTTTTTTAATTTTAACGGTACAGCCGGCATATGGAGAAAAGAGGCGATCGAATCGGCGGGCGGATGGGAGCATGATACACTGACAGAAGACCTGGACCTGAGCTACAGGGCACAGTCAAAGGGGTGGAAATTTATATTCCTGACTGAGGAAACAGCTCCTTCGGAGATCCCTGTTGATATTAACGGGTTCAAGACACAGCAGCACAGATGGGCAAAGGGTTCCATACAGACAGCAAAGAAGCTGCTGCCGGCGATTTTCAAGAGCGATCTCCCTCTGAAGATCAAAATAGAGGCTTTTTTTCATCTTACCAATAATGTTTCTTATGTGTTTATGCTGATGCTTTCTATCCTGATGTACCCGTCCATGATTGCAAGGATCAATATAGGGTGGTTTCATATGCTGGTGACTGACGTTCCATTTCTGCTCATGGCGACTATGGGGATCTCTTTTTTCTATACCTGCTCGCAGAAAGAAGTATACAAAGACTGGAAATCAAGATTGGTGTATCTGCCCATGTTAATGTCGTTTGGTATAGGATTATCAGTTAGTAATTCAAAAGCTGTATTAGAGGCTTTATTTAACCGCAAGACAGAATTTAAGAGGACACCTAAATATATGGTAGAGAAGAAGAAGGACAGGTGGGCTGATAAGAAATACAAAGGGGAGAAGAATTTCCTGCCTGTAATAGAGCTGTTACTGGGACTTTATTTCACGTTTAATATATATTTTGCTTTAATTAACGGGATTTACGTGTCTATCCCGTTTTTAATGATTTTCCAGGTCGGATTTTTATATATAGCCTTTTTATCCATTTTTCAGACAACGTGGGCGCGCATTGTTTCAGGCAGATTAGTGCGCTTTTTTAGTACCGGCAGAGAGAAAGAAGATGTTGCGGCAGCCCGGTGAAATATGCAGTTTTTTTAATATGTTAATAAGTGGAAATATGTTGACATCAATAGCCCATTTATATAATATAGGCGGTACTGATATCCGCATTAGTTATAATAAAGTGACTTGGGAGGGTTGAAATTATGAAGAGACATCTGTTGGTATTACTGTTAATTTCAGTTATGGGAAGTTTATTCGTATCTTCGCCGGTATTTGCGGCATGGACTCAGGCAAAAGGCCACGCATATAATCAATTGACATATAGCGTATATGTTAGTGACCATAAAATGTCGACTATTAGTGCTGATTCAGTAACCGCAACGAGAAACACTAAGTATGAGGCCGCGAGATTCAGGAGCGACTCAGTAACATATTATGGTGAATACGGCATTATTGATTCACTGACGGTTTTTACTGCTATACCATATAAATGGACGAATTCTAATGATGTCAGCAGGTATACGGCTGATTTTGACAGTCCTCATGGAATAGGTGATATTGATTTCGGCTTAAGGTACAACATTTTCCCCAGTTTGGCGGGTTTTGTGGTTTCAGTCCAGGGAGCCGTGAAAATTCCAAAGGCATATTCTTATGGTGACCCGATGACAAATCTTAGCCTTGGAGACGGGCAGTACGACTATACTGCATCACTTTTGTTCGGCAGGGGCCTTGGCAAAGGTTATGCCACTCTTCAGATAGCATATAAATACAGAGATGAAAATAAAGTGTATGCACCTTCTGTTTTTAAACCCTCAGATCAGGTAAAGGTCGTTTTAGGCGGCGGTTACGGAATTACTCCCTGGTTTTCTTTGAGAGCACTTGTTGATTATGCTCATAGTGTAGGAAATGCTGAGGTCAACAGAGCGCAGATAAGACATGCCTGGGATACAGGTCAGGCGACCAGATTATCACCTGATGATTATGAGCATTCAGAGGCGACCCTTATTAAAGATACGCTCGGCCTTGAAGCAAGGACTTTAAATGTGAGCGGTTCCGCAGTATTCAGTTATAAAAAATTCCAGTTAGTATTTTCATACGGCTCAGATCTTCCGGGCCTGGATGGTTTAAATATATACTCGGAGAACAGCGGCTTGGGCGAAACATACAGCGCGGCTCTTGTATACATGTATTAAATTTTCCTGTTAATGATCAGGGAGTAGAAAACAATATTAAGGGGAGTTGAGTTCAGCTCCCCTGTTTATTTAAGAGATGAAGCTTAAAAAAAAATATTCCTGATAACTTTATGTTTCCTGCTTGCAGTACTCTCCCTTTATGTTTTTCAAAACAGGCATGCTTTGATTGCTGTATTCTATCAGACTGCCGGGAATGAAGAAAAAGCCATAGCAGCGTTTTCAAAGGCGATCAGGTTAAATACCGGAGACGCATATTCACTTTATCATCTCGGGCTTATATATAAAGACAAAAAAGACTATAATAATGCGGAAGACCTTTATTTGAGGCTCTTACGGCTCTTCCCTGACCATCCGGACGCCAATTATGACCTTGGCTACGTCTACAGGGAAAAAGGCTTGTATAATATGGCAATGTCACAATATGAAAAGGCCCTTAATATCGACCCGGATAATATTTACGCGCATTATGATATGGCTTATATCTACAAAGAAACAGGCCGTTATCACGAAGCGCTTTCAGAATATAAGAAGGTCCTTTTGTTAGATTCTGCCCATCCATATGCATTATGGGATATCGGGGTGGTATATGAAAAAATGGGAATGAAGAACAAGGCGGAAGAGCAGGTTGAACACTATCACAAAATGACAGACTGCAGTTTCAGAAGATTCTGGAACTGCCTGGATTAATTGAGAACGTCAGCTTTTATATTATTAAACCTTCTGATATTCACCTCGTGGTATATCCTTCTTTGCAGGCACAAACGTAATATCTCCTTTCCGGACAGGCTGATCGGCTGTTTTATTCTATATTTATCGCAGATCATACTTACAGAAATGGTGCTTGGGGTTGTATTTAAACAGCTCTTTGCAGTCCCGCTATTTCTGCTTAACATGGCTCTTTCATCCGTTGTGCTGGTGATGGCTGTTTCGCTCTGGAGCAATGAAGCTGATACCGGGAAGAACAGAAAGAATAAGCCTGGTTTTATTAAAACGGTTCTTTCCGAATTTACGGATGAAACCGGTAGAATTATCAGAATAATCAGAAAAGACAGAGTGTTATTCTGGGTTTTTAATCTTCTCCTTATTTCAGTGTCATGGATGGTTTTTCAGGGGTATCTCTTCCCTTCCTACACATGGGACGCCTTGTGGTATCACATGCCAATAGTGGGTTATATAATACAGAGCGGCGCAATACAGGAAAATGCCACTCCATCTGTTATTGACCTGTTTATCAATATCTTCCCGAAGAATATAGAACTGTATTTTGTCTGGAATACGATTTTCCTAAAGAGTGACATTGTCAGTGATCTCAGCCAGCTGTTTTTTACTATTATGGGTGTTATTGCTGTTTTCAGTATTGCGGTCAAGCTGGGATTAAAGGAAAGATATGCCATTTATTCCGCCGTTCTGTTCTTTTTTACTCCGGTTGTAATACTCCAGTCTACAACCAACTATGTGGATGTGGCTGTCGGTGTGCTGCTTCTAGTGGCTATTAATTTTCTGATGTATGACAACCCGAATAGTATCCCGGCAAAAAAAGAGAACCCGGTTCCTGCTGAAAATTCTAAAATACCTGTCCTTCTTGCCGGACTTTCAGCAGGCATATTGCTGGGATCAAAAGGATCCGGCCCCCTGTTCATTGTGATCCTGGCCGGGGCACTCGCGGCCCAGGAACTGATAAAGCGTTTTAATCCATTCGATCTCTTTTCATTCAGACAGAACGGATATTCATTGAAGAGCGGTTTTTATCTTTATCTTTTATATTTCTTTGTCCCTGTTTTATTGATGGGGGGCTACTGGTATATTAAAAATCTGGTACTTTACAGCAACCCGGTATATCCGTTTGAGATCTCATTTCTGAATTTTACGATTTTTGAGGGAACTTATGACGGCATAATAGATCCAACTCCGGATATTTTGGGAGGCATGAGCGCTTTAATAAGGCCGTTTTATGTATGGATGGAAAAGGTTGAATATTACCTTTATGACTCGAGATTGAGCGGATTTGGCCCGATCTGGTTTATCCTGCTGCTGCCGTGCATTGTTACTGCTGTTGCACAGGCCCTGAAAGGGAAAAAGTATAATTTTCTGTTTGTGGCATCTATTCTGCTGATCACGTTTATCCTCTATCCAAGAAACTGGTATCCAAGATATGTTATTTTCCTGCCGGGCCTGGGCGCACTGTCATTCGGGCTGACCCTTGAGTATTTCAATAAGAGGCAGTCTGCGATCAAGGCAATTGCTTTTCTGCTGGTAGTATATACATTCCTGACTGCCAATTCACCCTGTGTAGTACCGTGGAAGATCAAAGAGTTTCTCAACCTGCCCGCCGGGGAGCGAACTATTGCCAGGCATGCTCCGTTTAACATAGACCTGCAGGCAAGACAGGAATACGGTCTCTGGATATGGGTAAGCAGGAACATGGCCGGAGGTAAAACACTCGCGTACACATATGAACCTTTATTCCTTTCCCCGTTGTGGAACAGCGGTTTTGAAAACAGGGTTGTATATGTAACTGCAGACAGCTTTAAAGAGTGGTTAAAGAGACTGAAAGATAATAATGTAACGCATATTCTGGTTAAACAGAATTCCAGAGAAGATAAATGGATTATTGAAGTCAAAAAGCTTGTGCAGAGTCTCTGGTGGGCGGGAGGCACGCCGGAGAAGTTTGATGTTGTCTATTCTGATGAAATATATAAAGTCATGAGTTTCTCTTACGCGAATGAAAGAAAATAACAACAGAGATAAAGCCTTTATTGTATTTATGGTATCAGTTATAGTACTGACAATTGTGTACTTTTCCGCGCCTGAGAGGGTGGTCTTTCTGGAGAACCAGATTGAATGGTGGAGCGAATTCTGGGACCTGGTGAAGACTTTGGGGGAATAGGGATTTATATAATGTGGGTGCTTTTACCCGCCTTGCAGTGTGGCGGGCCGCCCCTCTACGACTCGTAGAGGAATGATTTAGTAGACCCTTCGGATCTACCAATGTAATGAATTTATATCTTTGTATTATATCTGCATTGCTAACTCGCTTCACTCAGACACAAAATCATTCATCTCTCCTTCCAGTTATCGCGCATCACCTACAATATCTAAAGGGAATCCTTAAAGACTGTGCCTGTCTATAGTTTCTCAGATATTAGCAGAATTGTTGTGATAAGATAGCATGATGAAAATTCTGGTGATAAAACCCAGCTCTCTCGGGGATGTCATTCATTCCCTGCCTTTTTTAAAGGCTGTAAAAGACACTTTCAAAGACGTCCAGGTTGACTGGGTTATAAGTAAAAACCTGCAGGAAGTACTAGAGGGGAATCCCCTGATAAACAGGCTGATCGTGATTGATAAGGATTCATGGAAAAAGATCTGGAAAGCCCTGAAGACGGTTGCTGATATGAAAGAACTGATAAAAACCCTAAGAGATGACGAATATGATATGGTTGTTGATCTGCAGGGCCTTTTGCGAAGCGGAATAATAACGTTCTTTGCCCGGTCACCCGTAAAAGCCGGTTTTGACAACGCCAGGGAAGGAAGCAGAATCTTCTACAATAAAAAGGTCTCTATTGCCGATGCAGTTCATGCCGTGGACAGATATCTTGAGGCGGCAAAGGCAATTGGTGCTGGAATCGGAAAAGCGGAATTCCCTATTTCTGTTGATAATGATGCCAAAGAGAATATCAGGAAAGTTCTCGGTAATATAACGCAGTATGCTGTGGCAGTACCTTCAGCCCGGTGGCAGACCAAGAGGTGGCCGCCGGAGAAGTTTGGCAGTCTCATTTCGAGACTTTCAGTCCCTTGTGTAATAACAGGCAGTAGTGCTGATACGCAGATCGCGGAGAGAGTAATTTCATCTTCTGGCGGCAACGGGTTCAGCCTGTGCGGCAGAACCGGACTGAAAGAGCTTACGGCCTTAATTGCCGGAGCAAGAGCGGTAGTCAGTAATGACTCAGGTCCTATGCATATTGCCGCGGCACTTGGGATCCCTGTTATAGCCCTGTTTGGACCTACTGACCCTGAAAAGACCGGGCCTTACGGCTGGCACACCAATGAAAATCTCAGAGTGATCAGAGCTCCTGTTTCGTGCAGTCCCTGTTTCAGGAAGAAATGCAAGGAAGACCCATGTATGAATAAAATAGGCGTGGAAGAGGTGTATGAGGCGGTGAAGGAATATTTATAAAAAATGAAAATTGTCAATTGTCAGTTGTCAATTAAAAATTTACAGAAGATACTATTTTTAGCCCTATGTGGTCTTATAGCTCTCACTTTAAGTGTGCAGGCTGAGCCGGGGATTCCCGAGAAACTTGAATACAATATTTACTGGTCCGGGATTAGAGTAGGTGATGCTTCTTTTGAAGTGGATCAAAACAATGAAGGGATTATAATTTCAACGCGCGCGGTATCAGCGCCGTTTTTTTCAATTTTTTACAAAGTCGAAGATGTGTCACAAAGCATCCTATACTCAGATGGATTTCCGTCATCTTATATACTAAAGACACGTGAAGGCAGGCACAGGAAGGACAGGTTGACCCTGTTCGGGTCTAAACCCGGGGATGAACCGCAAAAAATAACTTTTACTAATAAGATAGATAATTCAACAAAAGAGTTTGAGCTGGACAGGCAGGCCTTTGATCCGTTGTCGGGATTTTATGAAATTAGAAGGAGGCCGCTTGAAATAGGCAAGTCAGAGCATCTTGATATTTTTGACAGCAAGAGACTCTGGAATGTTGAAGTCAAGGTTCTGAGAAAGGAAAAAATCAGGGTACCGGCCGGAGAGTATGATACAATTGTTATTAATCCTCTTCTGAAATCAGAAGGGATATTCTCAAAAAAAGGAAAGATCTATATCTGGCTCACCGATGATGAGAAAAAGGTGCCGGTCATGATAAAGAGCAAGGTTAAGGTTGGTACTATTAAGGCTAAACTATCGAAAACCGCAGATGATCACTGAAATGCCGAACGCAGATGATCTCAGATTTTTTGATCTGCGCTATTCTGTATTTGTTAATCTGTGATGATCTTGCGTGGTTTTTATTAAAAAACGATGATATCAGTAGCTATAATCACGTATAACGAAGAAGAAAACATCAGGAGCACTCTTGAAAGTGTCAAGTGGGCCGATGAGATAGTTGTTGTGGATTCCTTCAGCACAGACAGGACACAGGAAATATGCAGAGAATATACTGACAAGGTAATACATAATGAATTCTCAGGATATGCGGACCAGAAAAGTGTTGCTGTTTCAATGACAACCCAGCCATGGGTTTTTGTACTCGACGCTGACGAGCGTGTAACAGACAGCCTGAGGGATGAGATGATCCTTCTCCTTAAATCCGGCCCTCCAAAAGACGGATATTATGTTGCCAGAAAGAATTACTTCGGGAAGAAATGGATCCGGCACGGCGGATGGTGGCCTGACTATACGTTGAGGCTGTTCAGGCGCGAAAAAGGTACGTTTAAATCCCGTGAAGTCCATGAAAGAGTGGTAGTTGATGGTGAAACAGGTTATCTTAAAAACCCTATTGAGCATTTCACTTATGAAGATGTCAATGATTATATGCAGAGGATGCAGACATATTCAATGCTTTCGGCAATAGAACTATTTAAAAAGGGGCGAAGATCAGGCATTCTGGATATCGTTTTCAGGCCGGTCGCGACGTTTTGCAAAATGCTTCTGCTCCGATTGGGCATACTTGACGGAACCTACGGAATCATGCTTGCCTGGCTGTATTCTGTTTATACATACAGAAAATACATTAAACTTAGAGAAATGAATAAGGACAATAAATCCGAAGCACGAAACTCGAAGCGAGTCTCCGGTCGAGTCGACTAAACTCCGGGTCGCTCCGACAATATCGAATGACCAGAATCCAAAAGACCAAAACAACAAAAACTAACAACAAGAACGTATGTTTTGAATTTTCAACATTCGGATTTGTCAGGTTTATTTCTTATCCGAACTATGGAATAACCAATTGTATACAATTCTAAATATTAGTCAGACGTTAGGAGGGAAATAAATGCGCATTTGCGTTATTGGAACCGGTTATGTGGGGCTCATTACGGGTGTGTGCTTTGCAGAGTTCGGGCTGAATGTTACATGTGTTGATAATGATGAAAAGAAAATCCGGCAAATGCGAAAGGCCGTGGTCCCATTTTATGAACCGGGCCTTGAGGAAATGCTTCAAAGAAATCTGAAGGCAGGGCGGATAAGTTTTACTGCGGATATCGCGGATGCCGTGGATTCTTCGCTTGTGGTATTTATAGCTGTCGGCACGCCGCCGCGCGGGGACGGTTCCGCGGATATGAAACATGTTGAAGAAGTCTCAAAAGAGATCGCCGCTCATATCAGGAGTTATAAGGTGATTGTTACGAAAAGTACGGTTCCTGTTGGAACAGGAGACAGGTTAAGAAAGATCGTTTCAAAACATTTAAAAGAGAATGTTGATTTTGACATTGTCTCAAACCCCGAATTTCTCAGGGAAGGGGCCGGCATAGAAGATTTTATGAGGCCTAACAGGGTTGTAATAGGCGCTTCAACAGACCATTCAATAGCAATAATGAAAGATCTTTATAAGCCGCTTTATCTTATTGAATCGCCTTTTGTCATTACTAACGTAAGAACAGCTGAGCTGATAAAATATGCCTCTAACTCATATCTGGCTACCAAGGTGTCTTTTATTAATGAGATTGCCAATCTGTGTGAGACTATAGATGCGGATGTTCAGGTAGTGGCAAAAGCAATGGGTCTGGACAGGCGAATCGGCCCTAAATTCCTGCATGCAGGTCCGGGATACGGCGGATCGTGTTTCCCCAAGGATACAAGGGCACTTCTTCAAATAGCAAAGAACAATGATGTTGAACTTGGCATTGTAGAGTCAGTTGTAAAAGCCAATGAACGCCAGAAAGACAGAGCAGTTAAAAAGATAAGAAATGCGCTGGGCCGCCTGAAAGGTAAAACAATATGCATACTGGGCCTTTCTTTCAAACCGAATACTAATGACATCAGGGATGCCCCTTCGCTCTATATTATTGAGAAGCTTCAGAAAGCGGGCGCAAAGATAAGGGCTTATGACCCGGTTGCGGTCAAAGACGCAAAAAAGGTCTGCCCTGACATAACCTACTGCAGGGACGCGTATGATACTGCAAAAGGAGCAGACGCCATTGTTATAGTGACAGAGTGGAACCAGTTCAGGAGCCTTGACCTTGGAAAACTTAAGAAACTTGCAAAGGGGAACTTCTTCTTTGACCTTCGCAATATCTATGAACCGGATAAAGCAAGAGGTGAGGGTTTTAAGTATTATTCAGTCGGCAGACCTTGAAAAAGATAGAAATTGAGAGGTTACCCTCACAATTTTGCTTGCGCAAAATTAGCCGCGAGGGCTAAAGAAAAAGGAGGTTATATGGCCAAGTATCCGAAGAATTATATGGCGCTTCAAAAAATGTTCCCTGATCTGATCAAATCTTTTGAAAACGCCGGGTCAGCAGCCAAGAAAAGCGGGCCGCTTAATGCAAAAAACTGCCACCTTATTCAGCTTGCGGCGTGTGCGGCGCTGCGTTCGGAAGGTGGTGTGCATTCCCACACAAGAAGGGCGATCAAGGCCGGCGCGACAAAGAAAGAGATATTTCACACTATTGCCCTGCTTATAAATACAATTGGATTTCCTTCAGCCGCAGCGACCTTTGCCTGGGTGAATGACATAGCCGCGGATAAATAGATACCCAGTGCCAGTAGAAAAATAGGGAATAGAAGTGGGAAGACGGGAGGTTGAGAGGATAAGAAGTTAAGAAGGTAGGAAGATTAGAAATAGAATTGAGAGTGGAGATGACAGGAATGTCTGTCGAGAAGTTAGTTACTCCTAAAAAGGAGCAGAAATGTAATGAATTTATATTAATTATGTGTTCCCTTTGGAAACCCTAATGATAGGATTAGCTTATTTAATCTTCCCTCCGGGAATCTAATGTAAGGATTTTTCTTTTTATTCATATTAGTTCACTAACGCTCACTATGCATTTATTTTTTATTCACGAGCTAGTTGCTCGCTTTGCATTATATTCATTCGCTTAAACTCACTATGTCATTTGCTATCCGACACCTTCCCATGTTTTTTTATACTACATTTTCAGACGTTCCAATTTCCTACGAAATATAAAACTGCAAGCAGGATATAGTATTTGAGCGGTTTGTCGATGCGACCCTCGGAGTCGATTCGACGAGAATGAGCGACAATACTATATGCTGATTGTTTCACACTTTATCTTTGTAAGCAATATCATGAATGCATAAATAGTAAATCTAATATCAAAATCGCATTATGAATTTTTAAAGCTGTCTTGAGCTGATATCTGCCGGTAGGCAGGGCAGACAGGTGCCGACCAGCAGGCCCTCCCAAGGCAGGCAGGCCCGCCATAAAGACTGGCGGGTAAACTTGACTTTAGAGGCAGAATTACACATAATTATGCCCTATGCGTACACCACTAATAACGGCAAACTGGAAGATGAACAAGGGCATAGGGGAGACCGAAGATTTCATTAATTCCTTTCTCCCTCTTGTCAAAGAAATTGAAGGGGTTGATGTAGTTCTCGCTCCTGCGTATACGTCCCTGATTACGGCCGCGGGACTTTTGCAGAATTCGGGCATAAGGCTGGCTGCGCAGAATGTGTTTTATGAAGAAAAAGGTGCTTATACGGGTGAAATATCACCGGCAATGCTGATGTCTGTCGGGTGTTCATGTGTAATAATAGGGCATTCGGAAAGAAGGCAGTATTTTGATGAGTCTGACGAAATCGTCAACAGAAAGATCCATAACGCGAGGAAGGGCGGCCTGGAGGTTATTCTGTGCATTGGCGAGTCTCTTGAAGAGCGGGGGAACAACAGGACATTTGAGGTGCTGGAGAGGCAGCTTACAGGTTCTTTAAAGGATGTACAGCTGGAAGGCATAACAGTAGCGTATGAACCGATCTGGGCTATTGGCACAGGCAAGACGGCAACACCTGAGCAGGCTGATGAAGTACACACATTTATAAGAGAATGGCTTAAAAAATATGCTGAAGGTGCCGAAGCAGTGAGAATACTTTACGGCGGCAGTGTTACGCCGGACAATATTGGTTCATTGATCGAAAAACCTGACATAGATGGTGCTCTTGTAGGTGGAGCAAGCCTAAAACCGGACAGTTTTGCTAAAATAGTAGCAGGAGCAAGACAATAAATTTTCAATTGTAAATTTGAAATTTAAAATTTAAGGCGGGGAGGATATTAAGTGTATTCAACATTAGTTGTTCTTCATCTTGTGGTCTGCGCACTGTTGATCTTTGTTGTGTTGATACAGAGCAGCAAGGGAGCTGAACTGGGTGCTGCGTTCGGCGGTTCAAACCAGACACTCTTCGGCGGCAGGGGTGCGGCGACCTTTATGAATAAAGCTACCACTATTGTTGCCGTTGCCTTTATGCTGACATCCCTTTTCCTGGCAATACTTGCCTCAGAAAGGGGATCGATTATGCCGGAGACTGTTCCGGCCGCCGAATCTCAGGCAGTACCGGTTCCTGATGCCGCGGAGCAGGCTTTACCCGCAGGTGAACAGCCGGTCCAGCCGGCAGAATAAAAGTTGTTTCCGGTCATTTCTCCGGATCACCAGTTTCTGACTGTGTTGTCCACCTT
>CAZNPC010000021.1:22482-27507 GCA_964574765.1 uncultured Nitrospirales bacterium
AGTTGTTTCCGGTCATTTCTCCGGATCACCAGTTTCTGACTGTGTTGTCCACCTTTATTTACCGAATTACAAGGACCGGGAATTTGGTGCTTTTACTGATGACCCCGAACGTTACACTGCCCAGTACAGCTGACTTGATGGCGCTTTTGCCGTGAGACCCGATGACGATCAGGTCAGCCTTTGATTTTTTTGCTTCCTTAATAATTTCTTCAACAACGTGTCCTGACCTGATGATCTTTTTTGCCTTAATACCTTTACTCTTACATTGTTTCTCGGCGCTTTTAATATATGTTTCCGCAGCAAGTCTGAGGTAGTCTTCAACAGGTTCTGTTATGCGGGAGGGAGTGATGGAAGCAGGGATTGACATTGTAGTTAATGTGCTTTTATCAACAACACTGAGCAGTATAATGGCGGCCTTTGTTTTTTTTGCCAGATCTGATGCGTATTTGACTGATTTCCGCGCGGTTTCCGAACCGTCTGTCGGGACAAGAATTTTTGAAATCATAATACCTCCATGGTTGAAAGATTAAGTACTGTTAAAGCCCGCTTAAATCCCATTTCTCCAGGCGGTCTCTTATTGTCGATATATCCTTTTTTTCGTCAATAGCATTTAAGATCTTTTTATAGCCGGATATATCGCCATACAGAATACAGCCTGATAGAATATTGTCTTTAATGACAAGCTTTTTGTAGATATACCTTTTACTGTCCTTTTCTATGATTGGCTCAAAATTTCCCTCCGGATCTATATCACCGGCAGCAGAGAGGTCGACACCCGCAACCTTTAGGATATTTGACGGTGTTGAACCTTTATATACCGCGTTTCCGCCTGCCATGTTCGTCCCGGCAATTTCACCCTGCATTTGGGATGCCGGCCAGATGCCGTAGAATATCCCCCTGTGTTCAATAATATCTCCTGCCGCGTATATATCCCTGATCTCTGTTTCCATCCGGTCATTAACAATAACACCCTTATTGATATCAAGGCCGAGCTCTGCCGCTAATCCGGCATTGGGCCTGACTCCTGCTGATATTATTGCCATGTCACAGTCGATCTTTCTGCCGTCTTCAAAAACAAGCCCCTGCGCACTTTTATTGCCTGTTATTTCTTTTGACTTTGTGCCGAGATAAAAAGTGAATCCCATACTTTCCATCTGGGCTTTCAGGATTCCCGCTCCTACGGTGTCCATCTGCCTTGGCAGAAGCCGGGGAAAGAACTCCACAACAGTGACCTCATGACCTGTCTTTCTAAGGCTGTTGCCTGCTTCGAGACCCAGTACGCCTCCTCCTATAAGCACTACTTTTTTTCTGTTTTCAGCATAGGCTATTATTTCGTCGGCGTCCTGCAGGGTCCTGAGGGTAAAGACACCTTTTTTGTCTGCCCCAGGGATGGGAGGGATAAAAGAGATGCCGCCGGTTGATATGAGGAGTCTGTCGTATTCAAACTCTGTGCCGTCTGCAGTTATAACGCGTTTATTGTCTTTGTCTATTCCGGAGACTCTGGAATTGAGCATAAGTTTAATATTGTTTTCTTCATACCACGCATTTTTATAGATGACAATATTTTCTTTATCAGTTTCTTTTGCAAGGTAGTCTATTAACCGGATACGGCTGTAAAAAGGGAAGGACTCGTCCGTAAGGATGGTTATTTCACTTTGTTTGTCAGTTTTTCTGATATTAGCGGCTGCCGCTGTCCCTGCAACACCATTTCCTATTATTATAAACTTCATAAGTTAATTATAACTGAAAAGGCGGGTGAACGGATAAACAACGTCAGGCGTCTTTGAGCATATTTTTGATAGTTTCAACCAGCTTGGCAGGAGGAGTCATCATTTTCAGGAGAAAAAAGTCCGCCCCGGCCTCAAAGACCTTGTCCAATACATCGTCAGTGCCCTTTGCCGATAAGATTATAACCGGGATGTCTATCCATTCAGGGGATTCCTTTATTATGGACAGCACCTTGAATCCGTTCATCTTGTCCATATAAAGGTCCAATACTACTATGTCAACAGGATGTTCATTTAATGCATTAATGGCATCTATCCCATTTTCAGCTTCTATAACATATAGTCCTTCTGACATCAAATGGTTTTTAAGAGTTTTTCTTATAGTTTGATTGTCATCGACCAGGAGCACTTTGATTTTCTTTGTGCCGCGCCGGGGTTTGATTTTTTTTGCGTAAGCTATTATCTGGTCGATCTTTTCTATTTGTTGAGGGTCCATATCTATGAACATAAGGCCTATGCCGACCGCGGACTGTTTATGCTTGATTATTGCTTTAACTTTGAATGTTTCACCCCTGAGGGGCAGGTCGACTTCGACTATGCTGCCGACCTCAAAAGGATGAGAGGTGTGTATATACAGGCCGCCTCTGCTGATATCGATTGCCTTGACGGTTATAGCATTATTGACAGTTAGATCTTTTTTGAACGGGAGTCTTTCCTGTCTTCTCTGGTCTATATTGGGTGTATTAGCCATGGTTTGTGTTTTGCTTTATTATAGTGAAAGAAGAATGCTTTGTCCATTGTGTATCAAGTAAACTCGAGAGCTGCTTTCAAACTGCTTTTTGTATGTTTCCGAGCTGATTTTGTGTGATAACGACGGCTGCGGGCAATTATTGCCCGGTTGTGCGCTTTAACATTGTCATAAAGAAGATACCAATACTGACAAGGACAATGGTCGGGCCTGAGGCAGTGTTCAGATATATTGAAAGGATAAGACCGGCACCACCGGATATAACGCCGAAGATAGATGAAAGACTGAAAAGCCCCTTCATACTTGAAGCAACGTTCTTGGCGGCCGCGGCAGGGACAATGAGAAGGGATGTCACAAGAATTATCCCTACGATCTTCAGGCTTACGGTCACAACAAGGGCGATTATAAGAAAAAGCATGTACTCAAAAAGACGCACATTGATCCCTTCGACTTTAGCCAGGTCTCTGTTGAAAGTGATCTGAAGAAACGCCTTGAAAAAGGTCAGAATAATTGCCAGAGTAAACACGCTGACAATAAGGATTATGACCAGATCGGATCTGCTGACTGCTAGAATGTCACCGAAAAGGAAAGCAAAAAGGTCGGTCCTATAGCCTTTAAGCAGGCCCATTAATAATATGCCGGAGGCTATTACTCCCGAGAAGGCAATGCCTATTATGGTATCATGCGACAGAGTTGTCTTTTCAGAAAGATAGGCTATAAAGACGGCGATGAACATCGCCAGTGCTAACGATGAAAGTGACAGATCAATGCCGAGCAGTGTTCCCAGTGCGATCCCGGCGAATGCTGAATGGGAAATGGCATTGGAAAAAAAAGACATCTTGCGCAATACCACGAAATTTCCGATAAATGGACATATAATGCCTACAGCCAGAGAGGCAAGCAGTGCCCTCTGCATAAATGGATATGATAAAAGATCGCTAATTGTGATCATCACAGCTGTGTATGTATGCTCCCATCATTTCCCCGTAAACACTCTTTATGGCTTCGTCTGTCAGAGTCTCGCTCGGTTTGCCCGCGCATATCAGCCTTCTGTTCATGCAGAGGACATTATCCGCGAAACGGTAGACTATATTAAGGTCGTGAGAGATCAGTATTATTGTCAGACCCTTTTCTTTATTCAATCTCCTTACGAGGTCGTAAAATCTTTCCTGTCCCTTGATATCCACCCCGGATGCGGGTTCGTCAAGGAACAGGATCTTCGGGTCGTTAACGATCGCTTTTGCTATCATGACCCTCTGCAGTTCTCCTCCGGACAGACTGCCGATAGGTCTGTCCGAGAGGTCCCGTACACCGACAGTTTCAAGCAGTTTATTGATATTATTTTTTTGTTCCTTTCGGCCGGAAAGAGAAAAAGAATATGCCGGCGGTACTGTAAAACCCAGCAGTTCCGATACTGTAAGCGGAAATGTCCGGTCAAATTCAAGGCTCTGGGGGACATATCCGATCTTTGTATGGAAATTATTGTGTTTCAGGGGATGCCCGAACAATGTTACAGTGCCGGTGTCAAATGGAATGAGTCCTAATATCGCTTTAACCAGAGTCGTTTTGCCTGCTCCGTTTGGTCCGATAATGGCGACTGTACTGCCTTCTTCCACTGAAAATGAAATGTTCTCCACCAAATGGCGGTTGTTGATCTTCACGCAAAGATTTTCAACACTCAACGCTTCCATTATGCTTCTCCTGCAAAAGTTCAGCCTTGCGATATGAACGCAGTTTTTTATTTATAATGTCTTTTCAGTGTTCTCTGGTATGTACCATACGGTACATACCTCTGTGCTAGTTCAATGCCTTTTTTAAGACCTCCAGGTTTTGACGCATCATATTTTCATACCAGTCAGGATGAAGATCCCCGGTTTCCAGTGTGTCAAGGCTGTATACCTGCAGGTCCAGGTCTTCAGCAATTGCACTGACCAGCTTGTCGGAGAATTGAGGTTCGGTAAATATTGCCGTGGCTCCGGATTGTTTGATTATATCTATAACATTCGCTATGTGCCCTGGTGAGGGCTGTTTCGCCGGTGATTCACGAATGACCGCGGCCTGTTTCAGGCCGTAGTCCCTTGTAAAGTACAAAAATGCGGAATGAAAAACAATAAGTTCTTTTGTCCTGAATGTGCCGGCCTGTTCCCTGATATCCATGTCGAGGTTTTCAAGGCGTGCAATGTATCCGGCGGCATTTTTCATGTACGATTCGCTGTTGGCAGGGTCTGATCTGATCAGAGCGTCCCTGATATTAATTACCTGTGCAACAGCATTGCGCGGAGACAGCCATATATGAGGATCATTATCAATAATATCCAGGCCTGAACTTGTATCCACAATAAGAAGTTTCCTTCTTCCAGCTTCTGCGTCTTTTTGGGAAGAAGCGATCAGGTTGTCAAGCCAGCTTTCAAGCCCGGCGCCGTTCTTTATAAGGACATCTGCTTCAGCGATTTTTTTCATGTCCTGCGGGCTGAAGGAATATTCATGAGGCCCCATGCCCTGAGGGAGGAGGTTCTCGACAACTGCAGAGCCGCCCGCAATACTGCTCGT
>CAZNPC010000022.1:0-1454 GCA_964574765.1 uncultured Nitrospirales bacterium
GATATGTATAAGAACGCGATCCCATCTCTTTTATGTACTCTGAGCTTAAAACCTGTCCGGATTTAGCCGCAAGAGATGCCTTCTGAGCATTGCTCCAGTTTGAAAATGAAGATGTACTGATAAATACTTCATACGCGAATTCCACGGTCAAAGCCGCAAGTATCGTTAAGATCAGTAAGGTTATTACAAGGGCGGAGCCTTTCTGACTCAGGGTTTGGGGCCTTGACTGCTCGCCTCGCCTCGATTTGGCGAAGCGGGTTCGGCGAAGCGGGTTTAGCGAAGCGGGCCGGCACCTGTCTGCCGCGGCAGAGGCAGGTCTGGAATTTATCTCAAACCGTTCAAACAGTTCAAACCGCTTAAGCTGTTTCAAAACTGAAGTGTTCAGGATTCTCACAATTGTTTTCCTATCTTCGGCCTGGCATATTCCGTCAGCCGGACTTTTTGCCCGTTATCATGAAACTCTATACTAAGTCTGACTATTTCGGGAACAGTTCCTTTTTCCATTGAATCCCATGTTTTTATCCATTCATCAGCTATAAGTGATTCAACTGAGAACCCTGATATATCGTCAAGCATTTCAATAGCGTAGTCCTGATCGGAGATTGTCAACGGAAGTTCCTGTTCCTCAGTAAGGGCAAAAGGAAGGGTCTCTTTTTTATAAAGTGCCAGGGCATCGTCCTTTTCCTTAACAAAATATAAAACCTCTTTTGATCCGCTTCTGGTAAAGGAATTGGCTGAAAGATGCAGAACTGAAGCCGGGATTCCAAATATGTCCCTGTCTTGAAGGATAAACGCGGTTTTATTATTCTCTGGATCATTTGAAGCGGAACTTTTATAGAACGACCCTTCAATCTCGCGTCTCATTTGGTCAAGTGCGGTTCTGACTTCATGATATTTGAGTGAGACAGTGTCAAATCTTTCGATAGCCCTCAGGACAGTAAAAAAAGAGCTATATACCGCTCCGAGAACAATTATTAAAAGAACCAGACTTATAAGTATCTCTAACAGAGTAAAACCCCTGGAACTGACAAGTGACGAGTGACGAGTGACAGGCGGCAAGTGACTATCGACGAATTTAAGATTTATTAATTTAGGGCTTCGCATTCTTTTTCCATATCAGTTTATTTCATAACTAATTCGTTCAGTTCAACCTCCATGTCATGTCCTATTATTATCGTTTTAAGAACTATAATCCCGCTGTCATCATCATTTTCCTCGGCTTCTTCAGGATTCTTCAGGTCAGTTACTATATTCTCGTATGAAAATCCCGATTCAGGTAAATTGCCTTTTTTATTTACCGGAGTTATTTTCATTTCGGATAGTTGTTCTCTGGCGAGCAATAACATTTTAGTTGAAAGAATGTTGCTGTACTCTACGTCGGCATGATAGTTAACCGTATGGAGTATAGCAATAATAGCAGTACCGATAATTGCGAGCGCTATCATTATCTCAAG